>DATGFY010000001.1:0-3127 GCA_035308785.1 Bacteroidota bacterium
AAGCACGGGCAAACCGTTTTCGCGGGTGAAGAAGAATCCGCTGAGCGCGCTCCAGCGGTTGTACGATTCGAGCGAGCCGAAGAAGCGCGGCTTTTCGATATAGGGGCCGCCGTCTTCGGGACAAAACACATCGCAGTTGCCGCAATCGTTGCACGCATCGGCGAAGTTCGCTATCTGGTGGTTCTCGCGGATCGCATAGGTTCCGCCGTGGATTTCACGCCACGATAGAGCCGTAATTTCGATATTCTTGAAGTCAATTTCAAGCGGCTCGACTTCGAAGATGAAATTCGCGTCATTGGGGCACACGGGGAGGCATTTATCGCAATTGATGCAATCCCACAGATGCAGCGTGCTGCCGATCTTGCGCGGAAGTTTCTTGTTTTGCGCGTAGGAGTAACGCGGGTTGGAAAGCGCTTCCTCGACAATGCGTGCGGAGTTTGCCATGATGGCGGCATCAACACCGGAAGACGGATCGCGTGAAGAGCGGAGAATCAACTCCGGGATCGTGCGCGCGCCAAGAGATTTCATCCGGTGCTCGAGATTGTGGAGATACGATGGGAGGCGCCCGTAGCCGCCGGGCTTGAGCAAATCGGTGCAGGTGGTGATGGGAACGAACCCCGCGGCAACGCAATCGGCGAAGTTGTTCGCATCGATTCCGGCGGAGAAGGAAATCGGGAATGCGGAGCCGAACACCTTGCGCCACTCGTTCGCAAGCGCGAGATGGAGCACATGAAGCGGCTGGCCGGAGAGATATTCGACCGGGTCTTTCAGGAACGATCCCTTATTATGCACCTCCAGCGTGTTGCCGAATTTTACCCCCAGCGTCTTTCCGTGTTTTGTTGCAACGCCTTGAAGCCGCCGCGTCACATCGACAGCGTCGGCAAACGTGATGTTGACCTCATACACTTTTTCGTTCACTTCGATTTCGGTGTAACCGAGCCGATCGAACAGTGTCTCTTCCACGCGCTCCTTGCCGAGCATCGGGGGATTCATTTTGATGATGACATGGTAATCGAGTTCGGACAGAAGGAACTCGCAGATGCGTTCGATCTCACCCGCGGGCGTCCCGTGGAACGTAGAGAGCGTGATGCTATTGGCAATTTCGGTTTTGAACGGCAGATCGCGGTACGCACTCCACTCCGGCGGAATCTGCGCTCGGTACTCTTCGATCAGAGCTGAGGCGTTGCGCATCGTGTTCAGCCACGAACAGATTTGCGGGCTCTGAATCCCCGCGAGGTCGTACCCGACGCTGACATCGAAAATCGTCTCGAGCGGGAGGCCGGGGAAATGTTTCTGCTTCAACATTTCGACGATCATACTCGCCTTGACATATTCGCGGAGCGATTGATCGAGCGTCAACTCTTGCGACCATTCCGTGTTGTAACCGACGGTCGCCATATCGATGCAGGGGCGGGTGAGCTTGAGGCGGTCGTTGATCTGAACGGTTTTCAGTTCGAGGATGCGCGAACCGGCGAGCCAGGAGAGGGCGATATTTTGCGCGAGTTGGGTCTGGGGTCCTGCTGCAGGTCCGACGGGGTTCGCAGCACGGTTGCCGCAGAAGGAGACCGAGAGATCGAGTTCCGCGTTCGGCGTGAAGAATTTTCTCGCAGGGAGATCGAAGATCGCGTTGTTCTTCTCGAATTCGTAATGGATGCGTTTGAGAAGGTTTGGGAACGGTATCGGGACGAGTTCAGCCATTGAAATTCCCGTGCATGTTCCCCCTCCTTGTGGAGGAGGGGGTTAGGGGGTGGTCAGCTTTCAGGCTCGGTTTCTCGACCCCCTGCGGAACTGGAGTCTTGCGATTATTCCACCGTTTGATGTCCGCGTCCCCCTTCGTAAGGGGGACTTCGATATGGGGAGTATTGGGATGATTCATTCTGAAATCCGGGAGCGCTTCCAGAGCTTCTTGCCAACTTCGGAAGCTTTGCGATAGATTTGTTCCATATCGACGCCAAGAACTTCCCGGTCGCGGACGATCCATTTTCCGGCGACCATGACGGATTCGACGGAAGAGGAATTCATTCCAAACAGCAGATGCGAAATAATATTTTCATCGGTCAGCGGCGTTGGGGGGAGATAGTTCAGAACGATGAGATCGGCGACGGAATCTTTTTCCAGCGATCCGAACGTGCGATGAAAGATCTCCGAGACCAGACGCGGACCATTAGCGAGGAATTGGGCTGGAGTAACTGCATCGGCGGGAGAATGCGCATCGCGCAATCGATAAAACCCCGTGGCGGCTTCACTGAACATATCGGCGGGGAAGCCGTCCGTTCCCAATGCGGCGCGTTCGCCGAACCATTCTATCGGCGCTTGCCCCACCCGGTTGTTCATGTTCGAGCGGGGATTATGAACGAACCATGTGCCGGTGCGCTGGAGTTGTTTGTACTCTTTCGGAACCAGATGAACGGCGTGGGCGAAGATGGAATGCTTGCGGGGGATATCGAATTTCGACAGCCGTTCGATGACGCCGCGATGATATTTTTTGCGCGATGCCGATGCATCGTCGAGCGCTTCTGCAACATGGATATGGACGCCGGTGTTATGGCGCGCGGCAATTTCGCCGCACCGGTGCAGCGATTCATCGCTTAAAGTGAACGAGGCATGCGCGCCAACGAGACCGCGGAACTGTGCGTTGGAGCTATTGCGAGAAAGGAAGCGCTCGTTTTCTTCGAGGCCTTGATCGCGGCGCTTCATTCCGTCGCGGTCGCTGACTTCGTAGCAGAGCACACCGCGGAGCCCGACATCGCTCATCGCTTTCTGAACAAGATCGAGCGAGCCGGGGATGGCATTCGGCGAGGCATGATGATCGATGAGCGACGTCGTGCCGAATCTCGCCGCCTCGATGGCGCCGATGAGCGCGCTATAATAGATCGACTCCTCGTCGAGCGCGCGATCGAGTTTCCACCAGATGCGTTGGAGGAGTTCGGTGAACGTTTTTGGCTGCGCGCGCGGGCCGGGCATTCCGCGGACAAGCGAAGAATACAAATGCGTGTGCGCGTTGACCATGCCAGGCATGACGATCCTGCCGTTAAGATCGATGACTGTTTCTCCCGGTACGACCGTGAGGCGCTTGCCCGTTGCAATAATACGATCGCCGGAAATCCGCAGGTCTTTCCGCTCCACG
>DATGFY010000002.1:0-6347 GCA_035308785.1 Bacteroidota bacterium
AAAACACCACGTCGTGCCAGCCGACTTCAGCTCCGACATTCACTGTTTCGACATTATCGCTCGGACGCAACGCGTCGCCGGCAATCGTAACAATCGCGTCGTCGGACTTAACAACATCCATTGCCGCACCCACGCGGAAAAGAAGCGGCATAGGCCATTGATCGACTTTCAAATTCGCGACGAGGGTTTTATTCCCACCGGGATTTGAAGGATCGATATCGACCTGCTGGAGCAAATCCTTCCCGCCCAGCGTGAGATCGCCGCCGAAATTCTCCATCGACATTCCCAATCGCATATTGTTGAAACCGGTCACAAAGAGGAGTCCGAGATCGAACCCGACTGTGCTGGCCGACTCATTCCATATCGATTGGTTGACGTACTTGACCGTTCCCCCCATCGAAAACCGGTCTGTCAATCTCCGGGAATACGAGGCGGAAATTGCGAGATCTTGAGCAGACCATTTATCGCCCGTTCCATCAGGTTGCGTCACGGTCGTCACATCGTCGGAACCGTAATCGAGCTGCGTGATGGAAAGGCCCAGCGCATTTGAGCCATCCAAATTATACATGAACCCGAACCACCGGAACGTGGTCCCGACAAGCCAATCGGAATTCGAAAAGACGAACTGGGATTTATTCGCTTGCACGAACGCCCCGGGATTCCAGTAGATCGTGGTAACGTCGCTCCCATCGGCAACATACGCTCCACCCATCGCATCTGCACGCGGACCCACTCCAATGCCGAGGAACTGAGCTGCCGTTGTACCGACTTTAGATTGAGCGTAGAGCATTGACCCCATCGCGAGGAGGAGTCCGAGAAACAAGAAGAATCGTTTGGTGTTCATCGTGTTCTCCGCCTCACTTAATAATCGCAAGTTTGCCGGATTTCGTTCCGGCGGGAGATTCGACGACGTAAAAGTATATGCCGAACGCAACATCGAGGTTTTCCTCGGTTCGGAGATCCCAATCGGCGGTGCCGTCCTCGATATTGCTGTCGTGATAAATTGTTTTGACAAGATCGCCGCGCGACGTAAAGATTTTAATCGAGCAATTCGTAGGAAGATGGATGAATTCCAATTTCCTGGTGCCGCGCCCGCTGGTAATACCCGGAGGCAAGGGCAATTCAAGCGCCGACGCAGTTACGTACGGATTCGGGACAGCGCGTATGCGAGAAAGCTGCATGCCCGCCAGTTTCTGGTCTGCCTTTGGAGGCACAGTCGTAAACTGAAACACATCGCCTTGCCTGAACGGCTTGTACGTTACAAATTTGAACGTATCGCCGGCGGCAAGATTATAAATAGAATCCACCTGACCATTCCGGCTGAAGAGCAGGTCCCACGTGAATGAAGAATCGGTGCCGCGAGGAGAGGGCTCGTAAAAGAAGATTTCATCATTGGGGGCCAACCGATTCGCGCTAGTATAAACCCGGTTCAATAAAAACGGTACGGATTGATTGGTGGTGACATCGATAATCCTGTAATTCACCTGATAGGAAGGCGCACCAAACAGCGCCAAAGTCGTATAGACAATGGAATCGGAGAACACGATATCATAATTATCGGGTTTGGCATATCCATATAATCCCAATCCGGGGATGTTCGTCGGGGTGGGATGGCAGCTGTACGCACTTGTGATTTTGCCAAAAAATCCGGAGAGACTATCATTAGATTTGACGGTCCAATTGTTATTAAATGCGAACTGGACGCCATCAAAAATCGTCGCATCCTTATTCTCAGCAACATACGGGCTGCCGGTGATGTTCGGATCGTGAAAGACGGGATAATACTGATAGGTCGCGGTGTAACCATTCGAGGACAAGGCACCTGCATGCGAGGCTTTGATCGCACCGCGAGCGCTGTCGAGAAGATACGATGCCGAAGAGACAACCGCACCATGTGAATCCTTGAGGATAAATCCCGAAGCAACGATGTTTTGATGTTTCAGATAGACCAAACTCGTATCATCGCTCGTGAACTGATCGGTAATCGTCGTCATATCCTCGACGGAATACGAGGTCGTTTGGCGGGTCCATTCGGTGGAATCCGCAAGGTCTATCAGTCCATTCCCATTATTGTCAAGGCCGTCAACCTGAGTATCGAGGAAGGTAACACGATAGGGATGTCCCGTAACTGCCGCAGGATTTACCGTGTTCAGCGTAATCGTTCCGGTCCCGTATTGGAGGGGCTTTGAAATGACTGTGCCGTTTGGCGAAGCAACGTAGCCAGCAACCGGGGCGTTCGGCGTAACAATGGCAACATTGATATCGTGTGTCAACTCGCCGGTCGTAGTTTGGGTAACGATCTTTGTATTTTCCGCAGGGAAGATTCCCGTTGCAGAATCGCCTTTGCTATAGGCAACAATCGCATAGAAGTACCGGCGGCCGTTATCGACTCCTTTATCGACATAGGTATGAACCAGGCCGGTGTCATTTCCGAGATAATAAGAGAACCCGGATACATCTTGATAGAGCGCGGGAGACGGTTGAAAATATCCCGTGATGCCGTCTTTCAAATCAAACTGTGCAAGAGGCAAATATCCTTCTGCATCGCCGAGTGCATTCGTAACCGTCAGCAAATCCGCGAAATTCGGAAGCGTCGAGCGGTATATCTTGTATCCTTCAAAACTCTTTGTATGAAGAACCGGATCGATTGTTTGCTCAGCCACTCGATCCCAGTACAACGTAACCTCATGATTTCCGGCAACCGCGGTAAGGGTGGGCTTGTTCGGCGGCTGTGGGAACTGGTAGTTGGCATCGTAGATTTTCTGGACGGTCTTTTTATTTTTCAACAAGTCAGCGACATCACCATCGATGGTTGATGGATTGACGCCGCCATAGACCAATGCGATGGAGAAGCGTTCGGTCGTTCCGGCGAGAAGCGGAAAGTATCCGGATCCGTAGATAAAATCACCGTCTTCGCCGCTCGTCGGGCGATTATTAACGATCGAGCTCGGCACGTCGAAATATCCCGGCAACAGGGCGGCCCATAACGAATTCTTATCGCCGAGGGCGATCTGATTCGAGGGTGTGAAATACCAAAAACTTGTCAATCCGATCTGATCGGATTCGTTGACATCGGTTTTATCGATATGGGGTTCGCCGGGTTCGCCGGAATCGATCACCTTGCTGCCGCTGGTGTAATAACCCGAAGTCGGCAAGCCGTCTGCCTCGCCGTAATCGCCTGTGTGCGGGATTCCGTCGCGTCCGACATCGTCTTCCTGATCGGTCGCTGAAAATGCATGGATCCAGTTCTTGTTGTTATCGATCTGATCGTCCCGCTTTTCATCAATCATGCTGTAGGGGCTTGTGCCGAAGCCGTGGATATAATCGATATGCCGGACAGGCCGGAGAATATCCAGCAATGTTGTTGTACGCGACTTCTTGATCTGGTGAAAATGGATGAAATAGTTCTCGTCGATCAATCCGTTGAAATTATTATCGACGCCATCTAGCGCATTCGGATTGACATATGCAGACCCTGTATCAGTATAGAGGATGTTGCCCTCAACGACTTTTGTCTTGCCGGGGAAAATCCATTGATACAATCCACGGGTATGCACCAAAACCGAATCCACGCTCGGGACAGTGTACAGCGAGCGTACATAGTTGGTATCAATCAAAACAATTTGGTCGCCAGCATGAATTGTCGTCGTATCAAAATCTGCGGCGGAAAAATACGGCGCTGAAAGCGCGGCTGTCACTGTATCGGCATCACCATCGTTATCGATACCATCATACGGGTTGCCCGGGCTTTCGAGGAATGCGTAACCGACCATGCCAACAGGGCCAACCCAGAGCGGGTCGCGCATCTCGTTCGCCGGGTAATTGCCGGTATAGGTGACATTGGTCGTCACATCGTAAAATGACCAGTCGTTGTTGTACTCTTGCGGGCTATCATCGCAACCGGTAACGCCGACATACGTTCCGATGAGCATGCCGAATACCATGCGGCTGTAATCGGTCGTGCCCGTGTTGGTAATTTCGTACAACCAGAAGATATTATCTTTCGCGAGGAACTGCGCCCATTGCAAACCGCGGACGCTCACCTGCAGACCCAAGCCGTTGCGCGTGGTATCTCTCGAATCGGGCTTAAACGAAACACCGTACGGATTGTTGTAATTGTAATTGAACCGGTCATCGTTGTTATCGTCCATGACGTAGTACGATTCCTGATCGGCCGTAGCTTTCTTGCCGAAGTAACCATTCCACGACCCCTTCCAACCCGGATCGCTTGCATCGCCAAGTTTGTCTGGCCAGAATGGCGGCCACGAAGTGATATCCGTGCTGATGGCCAGATTCTGTCCATTCGCGTTAAAGTAGCCCGCGACCGGTTCCATTGTCCAGGGTTTACCAGAACGGGGATCCTGGTCCGCAAGCGTCGTAGGTCGGTTAACCGGGCAGGTTTCGACAGAGTAGAACTTGCTTCCATGCCAGTTCACTTCAGCGCCAATGAACGGGCTCGCATCACCGAGGTAGCCGTCGTTATCATACTTCCATGCGCCGCGCGGCCCGCCCTGGCAAGGTTGCGCGATGACACCCCAGTTGCCGAACACTGTCCGTACCTGATTGGCGTTATGAATTCCTGTTTTCCGGTATTGCGCCCCGCTTGGCAAACGGACTCCCTGCGCGAGAACCGATGCTGCTGAAACAGCACTGACTGCAATGGCGAAAAAGATATGTTTCATCGTCGGCATCTTAAAACTCCAGGTTACAACCGAACTCGATTCTGCGAGGCTCGGAGTAGAAGGTCGGATTCGTATAATACTGCTGCACGGTATTGGCCTGTTGTTTCGCTAGATTGTTCACGATCGCAAAATATTCATCGGGAGTGTAATCTGCGCTGCCACTCCGTGGATAAACCTGAACCTCATTCCGGGTGTTGAGCAAGTTAAAGACACGGAGGAACACCATTGCCTTAAAGGGATTCAACGGAAATTCATAGAATGCTCTCGTATCGAGATCGAAAAAGGAGGGCATATTCGCGCTGTTTGTCAGCAAACTCGTTATGTCAACGCTGCCGACGGGTGTGTACGGGTTGCCGCTCCCATACTTGCCGATGAAACTCACTCCCCACGGGTGAGGAGAATACGACCACGTAACATTAAGCGTGTGTCGCTGATCCCACTGGAGCGGATTCAATTGAATTTGAGGAAGAGTTCCTCCGGCGATTGCGTTTGCTGTTTCCAAAGGATCGGATGCGGTGCCGCGCGCAATCTGATAGGTGTAATCGGCGGTGGCGGTCATGCCTTGCGAGAAGCGCTTCGTAATGGTAAGCACAATACCCTTGACAAGTCCGAAATCTTTATTGGCATAGCGCACATAATAACGCGAGGGGTCGAAAGTGATAACTTCGTCGTCAGTTCCAGTCCCTGTGAGATTACGAATATCGCGGAAATAGGCAGTTACGTCAGTGCCAATATCATCCGTGAGCTGTTCCTGGAGACCCAACTCCGCGTTGATGGTTTCTTCCGGTTGAAGATCGGCGTTGCCGATATTGCCCGCGTACCCTGTATTTGATCCGATCTTGAAATCAGGATTTTCATACAGGCGTTCGAATCGGGGTATCTGGAAAAAATGGCCGTAGGAAAAATGGACTATCCCCGTGGCAGTAATCGGGAATGAAACGCCTAAGCGGGGACTGAACTGCGATTTTGCACTCGCCTTCTTATACCAGTATGCTTGTCGATCTGCCAATGTCTTCGTAGGTTCATTCGATTCTTGAATCCCATCGCCGTTGTAATCGAAAAACTGGTTGTTCGGCTTCAACGGAGCGTAGATATTCGGATCGGTCGGATCGCTCAACACCTCTCCATCCGGCTGGAAGTAGTCCCACCGGACACCGATATTGACGATGATATCCTTGAATTCCATCTTGTCTTGAATGTACGCGGAAAATTCGGTCGGTTCGTGAGTATATTCGCTATGCGCTAAGGAGGATTCGGGAAGTACGGTCGGGGTAATAAACGGATCGCTTGTCGCGGGATTGAAACTGAGTTCAGATTGAATGGGCTGCAAGGTGATATTCCGTTCGTACAAGCGGTGATGACGGAACTCGACGCCGCCCTTTACCAAGTTTGTTTGATCCATCTGGCTGGAGATATCGAACTTAATTTCTGCGGTGCGCGTCTCGCGGTCGTAGTTGGTCATATCCGTGCCGCCCGTTTGGAAACTGTAAGAATCTAACAACAACGCATCCTGAGGGTTGACATACCGCGGATCGGTTGGATCCTGATAGAGATAATACTGATGTGTCTTATCGATGTACGACGCACCAATTGTATAGAATGTGTTGGCACTTAACGTATGGCTCAACTGCATGATCACGGTATTGCTCAGATCATGATTCGTGC
>DATGFY010000003.1:0-6890 GCA_035308785.1 Bacteroidota bacterium
TCTCAATACGCACGGCGGGCAGTTTATCCGCGATGCAGCGCGTGGACGGTTGAAGTTCATCATCCCCGGCAACACGGATATTGTCGCAGTAAGCGACGTTGCCAAAGGCCATTGCGCCGCGCTCGAGCGCGGAAAGCCGGGCGAACGCTACATCCTCAGCGGCGAGAATATGACGTTTGAGGAATCGTTTACGATGGCCGCTCGCGTTGTCGGCAAGCCGCGGCCGCGGATTCGCGTGCCGGTCGGTGCCGTCAAAGCTGTCGCAAAAGCGTGCGATGCCTTCGGCGCAGTAACCCGCAAACAACCGTGGATCACGTCAGAGTTGATCTCCGGCATCGAGAAAATGAATTCGTACTCCAACGAAAAAGCGCGCAGAGAGCTTGGCTTCGCCACCACCTCCGTCGAGGCGGCAATGAACGAAGCGTATCACTGGTATTCAAACCACAATCTTCTATGAAATCGACAAAATCGAAAAAACTATTTACGCGGGCAAAGAAGCGCATTCCCGGCGGTGTAAACTCTCCGGTACGCGCGTTTAAGTCCGTTGGGCTGCAACCGCCGTTCATTAAAAGCGCGCGCGGCTCGCACATTACCGATGCTGACGGCAATACGTACATCGATTACATCGGCTCGTGGGGCCCGATGATTCTCGGTCAGGCGCATCCGCAGATCGTGAGGGCGGTCAAAAAGGCGGCGGAACGCGGAACAAGCTTCGGCGCGCCGACAGAATTAGAAGTCGAAATGGCGGAGTTGATCGCCAAACTCGTGCCGTCGATGGAAATGACGCGCATGGTGAATTCCGGCACCGAGGCAGCGATGAGCGCCGTCCGGCTTGCCCGCGCATATACCGGCAAAGACAAGATCATCAAGTTCGAAGGGTGCTACCACGGCCATGCCGATTCATTTTTGATCAAGGCGGGTTCCGGCGCGGCAACGCTCGGCATCCCGGATAGCCCCGGCGTTCCGAAAGCGCTCGCAAACCACACATTGACCGCGCGCTACAACGATTTGCTTTCGGTGATCGAGCTGGCGCAGGCCCACCGCGGCGAGATTGCCGCAATCATCGTAGAGCCTGTCGTTGGCAACATGGGCTGCGTTCCGCCGAAACCCGGCTTTCTTGAAGGTCTCAGAACATTTTGCACTGAGGAGAATATCGTGTTCATCATGGATGAAGTGATGACCGGCTTCCGCGTCGCTCCCGGAGGAGCGCAGAAACTCTACAAAATCGATCCCGATCTCACCATCCTCGGGAAAATCATCGGCGGCGGGTTGCCCGTGGGTGCGTACGGTGGGAAGCGCAAGTATATGACGATGGTGGCGCCGGAAGGTCCGGTGTATCAAGCGGGCACGCTCTCCGGCAATCCGCTGGCAATGGCCGCCGGATACACGATGCTTTCCATCCTCTCGAAGAATAAATCGATCTACAAGAAGATCGAACAGCGTGCGCAGGAGCTGGAGAATGGGATCCGCGACAATCTTCACCGGCTGGGCCTTGGCTACCGCTTCAACCGCGTCGGATCAATGTTCACGCTGTTCTTCACCATGGTCGAAGTCATCGATTACGAAACCGCAAAGACCTCGAACACAAAAAAATTCGGGTCATACTTCGCAGAGATGCTGGGGCAGGGAATCTATCTCCCCCCTTCGCAATTCGAAGCCGCATTTCTTTCCTCCGCCCACAGCGAACGCGATATTGAGCAAACCATTCGGGCAAATCGAAAGTCGCTGGAAAAGTCGCGTTAACTTAATTACCCCTTAGAGTCTGCAAGAAATGAAAAAGGCCGCTCCGGATTTCCGGAGCGGCCTTTGTGAATTTAGATCGAGACGTCTTTTAGTGGATCGTCCCCGACGCCAACTGCGTAACATATTGTTGCCCTTGCCACGTTACCGTAAGCGTTATTGTCGCAGAGGCAGTGCCCGGGTAGGTCGATGACGATGACGTATTCCAATCAGCAACCGAGAACGAGAATCTGAACTGCGTCAAGCCCGGGCCGCGATCCTGCGTATCGGGCATGGTAATCGCATTGGACGTTGTCACCGCCGTCGTCGCTGATGACTGGTATGTTAGCGCGATGGTTGAGTTCGGCGCGATCGGGTTCCCGAACCTGTCGGCCACAGTGACGCTGAACGTCTTCGTACCGCCGTACGCCATGTTGAAAACGCTCGAATCGCCGTATGTCGTTATCGGGGTGCCGGAGAATAAGACCAGCACGGAATCGAGAATCACCTTGCCGGAATCGCCGTCAGTCCGCGCATACGCCCAGGTGAAACCGGGACCGTGGACGAGATCGGAATCGCTGCCCACCGGGAGCGGGTTCGCCGAGAACAACGTCGCCGAGGCGTCGCCGTTTGCGTTCGTATAACCCGATGGGCTGATCAATCCAGCCTTCGTCGAGAAATAGACTGCGGTATTCGTTGCCACAGGGTTGGAATATTTGTCACCCACAATAACGCTGATGACATCGGTTTGGTTCAAGAGATCCAAACCGGGGAAGTTCGAGGCAGCCCTGGCTACGGTAAAGTGCGTCGAATCAGGCAAGCCCGAATGGACTGTGATGAGCACCGGGGTCGAACTGATCGTACCCGTCGGGGTCGTGACATTCGCCACGATCTGGACTACACCCGAAACCGTGCCGGAGTGAACCACTGCATCGATCTGACCCGTCGAGGAATCGCTCAAGCCGGAATTCGGCGAGATGAACGATCCGCCCGGCGCATTATTGATCGAGAAACTCACCTGGTACGACGAATCGACCGCTACGCCAACTGAGTCTTTGATCTCAAAGACGAGCGTGGCTGTCTCGGTTCCGCCTGTGCCCTGCACTTGCAGATCGGTAGCAGAATTCGACACCAGCGCAATCGATCCCGGAAGTCTGGTACGGCTTGCCGTATGGCCGATCGGCTCCAGATTGCCGGTGAACGATTGTGTTGCGGTGCCGTTCGCGCCGTTCACCGCAATCGTAAATGTCACCGAGCGAACATTTGTCGAGGTCGTGCTCGTATCGCGCGCTGTTACGGTGTAATTCGTTTTGGCGGTGTCGCGCGTATCCGGCGTTGTCACATTCAAATTGCCGGAAAGAACCAGCGTCGATGCGCCTGCACCTGTTGCGGTGACCGTGATCGTCGATCCTTCGGCGATCGGTTGGTTTAACGCATCGGCAACTTTATAGTTGAACGACATTGAACCATCGCCGGAAATCTGGAAGCTCGAAGCCGGCCCGCCGCTCAAAACGGTAGCCCCGGAATATGTCAGCGTCAATGTCTTGCTGACCGTAGCGCCGTTATTGCCGACTGCAGATGCAGTAACAATAGCGGTCTCCCCCGCGGGAATCGGATTGCCGCTTGTCCACGTCGCCGTGGCTAAGCCGCTGCCGTCGGTTGTCGCAGAACCCTGAATCAGGCCTGCGTTCGTCGTAAACGTTACCGGCGTACCGGCCGGCACCGGATTCCCGAATTGGTCGCCCATCTGCACTTGCGCAGTACCGATCGTGGAGACATTCGAGATATTACCCGGGAAATTCGTCATCGAACCGGTTAACCCCGGACGCAGCATGTTGAACGTGAAGTAACTCTGCGCGGGCTTTCCGCCGACGACAACAATCTTGGAAACCGGTGAAACAGCGCTGCTGCCGATAACCAGCGCCTGGAACTGCGCTATGCCTGCAACAGAATCGCTGAGGAATTGCGCCGAGGCGTTGCCGTTAACATCGGTCGTCGCCGTATCGGGCAAGAACGAGTTATCGAAGCTGTTCAAGCTCTTCAGCCACACCTTGATGCCGGGTTCGGTGACCGGATTATTCAAACTATCGCGGAGTTGATAGGTCAACAACACCATCTGCGTGCCGCCGGAATTCTTCACGGTAAGCTGCGGCAAATTCGATGTCGCCAACGCGAGGCTCGCAATCGTTGCATAATGCGTCGAACCGATCGAGACGCCCTGCAGCGATCCGGTCACCTGTGCATTTGCGGTGCCGTTCTGACCGCCGCTGACAGCGACATTTAAGGTCACCGAACGGGTCGTCGTGAAGACGCTGTTGGTATCTCTGACATGCACCGTATAGGTCTTGGCACTCGCGGTATCTGGCATTACGATATGCACGTCGCCCGTAAGAACCAGCGACGATGCAGCCGTGCCGCTTGCAGTGACGTCAAACGTTGCACCCGCTGCGAGCGGATTGCCGTTGGCATCAACGACGCGGTAGGTGAACGTTGTGTCGATGCCGGTATGATAAACGAATCCGGAAGTAACTCCCAGAATCGACGGCGCCAGAGCGGGGCCTGAATAGACAAGCGTCAGCGTATCATAGAACGTCACGCCGTTGTCTCCATTCGCCGAAGCAATAACGGAGGCAATACCTCCGGCCGGGAACGGTTTTCCGCTCGACCAGCTGACTTTCGCCAGACCATTGCCATCGGTAACGGCTGATCCGGTAATAACGCCCGCATTGGTCGTGAAGTAAATTGGTGTTCCCGCAGGAACGGGGTTCGAATACTTATCCGCTACTTCAACCTGCGCAGACCCGATCGTTTGCAGCGTCGCGACTTCGCCGGGGAAGTTCACCGTAGAAATCGATGAATTCGATCCAGTCATCTCGAATGTGAAATGCGTGGGAGACGGCTTTCCGCCCACGACGACAAGTTTGATGTTGGCAGCGGAGACACCGCCGCCGGCAACTTGCGCCGCGATCCGGACGATTCCCGCAATGGTGCTATCGTGGAATACCGTTTGCACGCGTCCCGAGCTATCCGTCATTGCTGAAGGCGGAGTAAATCTTCCGGGTACGCCGAAGCTGGTAAAGTTCACGACGACGCTGTCGCGGTGAATGCGATTGCCGAGACTGTCGCGCAATTCAAATGTCAGAAGCGAAGTTTCCGTTCCACCCGCCCCTTGAACCGTCAAGGAAAGCGGTGGATTGCCAACCAGCGCAAGCCCGTTCACTGCTGCTGCCGGAGCGCCCAACAGCGTTCCGCTGCTCGAGAACGATTGCGAACCGTTCCCGCCGTTTACGGTAATCGAAAACGTCACTGCCTGAAGATCGCTGACGGTCGAGTTGGTGTCGCGGATGTGAATCGAATAATGCGTTGTGGTCGGATCTTTTGTATCCGCAGTAACAGTCGAAAGATTGCCTGAAAGTGCAAGGAACGGAGCTCCCGGTCCCGAAGCGCTTACAGAGATCGTACTGCCCTGCGAAAGCGGATTATGATTCGCGTCGGCGACCGTATAATTGATTACGGTGTCGATGCCGTGTCGGAACACTGCCGGAAATGCAGTGGTAATGACCGGTGCGCCTGTGTAAAGAACCGCCACGCTGTCATGTGCAATTGGTCTGCCGTTAGTATCGGCAGTCGCTGTTACGTATGCCGTGCCGCCTGCCGGATTGGGCGCGCCGCCAAACCAGGCAATCTGAATCTGTCCGTTCGGATCGGAATACCCTGTCGGGGGAATCAGCGTACCGGCATTCGATGTGAAGATCACGGGAGTAAACGGTTGGCACACGTTGCCGTATTTGTCTTTGAGGACAACGATCGCAGTGCCGATTTCACCCGAAGTTGCCATGCCGGGGAAATTGACCTTGGGTTTTCCGTCGGTTCCGTTCAGCGCTAATCTGAAGAACGACTGATTCGGCGGACCCGAAAGCACAAACACCGAGCGCGAAACTGATGATACTGCTCCTGCATGCGCCGATATCGAAACGGTATCCGCAAGAGTACCGGCGATAAAGGTCGAAACTGCCGTGCCGTTTGCGTTCGTGCTGACATGCTGCGCCGTAAGATTGCCGCTCACGCCAACCAACGAAAAGAGGACGTCAACGCCGACCTGGTTAACATTATTGCCGAGTGTGTCTCGCAGCTGCGCCGTCAGCGTAACCGTTTGCGTACCGCCGACGCCAAAGACGCTGATGCGATCGGACGAGGCATCGAGCGCGAGCACTTTAAACGGAGGCGGAGGCACGCCGTTCAAATTGCCTTTGAGCGAAGCAGACTGCGCCGATCCATTCGGGCCGGATGTCTGGATAGTTATGCTCAATTCTTGCGGTGTGAATTGGATCTTATTTGTATCGGAAATCTGGACTTTAAAAGTCGTATAGGTCGCCGACCGCGTGTCGGGCAAAATAATATGAGAATTTCCCGACATTACGACTTCGTTTGCCGCAGGTCCGCCGAGAACAACATTCAACGTTTCGCCCTGCGCCATCGGATTGCCCGCAACGTCTTTCACCGTAAAGCTGAACGACGTATCGACCCCGTGCTGAAGCAGGAAACCTGAGCCAAGTTCGGGGCCAAGAGTAATTACCGGCGCACCCGAGTAGGTAACGACCACGCTGTCGTTAAGTCTCCTATTCAATTCACCGATAACGCTTGCCGTAAGTTTTACATTTGCGGCCGAGACGCCGCCGCCGAGCCAATCGACATTTGCATTGCCGTTTTGATCTGTATAAACAGTATCCGTTTGGAGCGAACCCGCAGCCGTGCCTAAGGCGACAACCGTACCGGGTGCAACAGGATTCCGGTATCGATCCAAAACCGTTACGCGCATCGAGCCAACCTTTTGCTGAGCGAACGCCGGGCCGGGGAAATTATATTTCTGGGTCGAATCGGGCGGCCGCGAAACCACCATCGTGAAATAACTTGACGACGCTTTGCCCGGCAAAACCGTAATGGACTGTTGATCGGACTGAACATTTGCAACCTGCCCTTGAATTACAGCGTGTCCAGTATCGGTACCCGTCTGGAAAACGCCGTAGGCCAAGCCCAGGGCATTTGTCAACGCCGTTGGCGTCGTGAACGAGCCCTGCAAACCTGAAGGCAGCAAGCTTACCGGCACGCCGGCAAGTTGAAGCGGATTGCCCGAGGCGTCTTGAATCTGGAATGTCGCTGTCGTCGTATCC
>DATGFY010000004.1:0-2617 GCA_035308785.1 Bacteroidota bacterium
AAGTTAAGCGCGAGCGGTTGTTTCTGCTCGATGGCATGGCGCTTGCGTACCGGGCGTATTTTTCGTTTATCTCGCACCCGCTGATCAACTCGAAGGGCGAGAACACGAGCGCGATCTACGGCTTCGTCAATGCGTTGATGAAGATTTTGAACGACGAAAAGCCCGAGCATATCGCAGTGGCGTTCGATACGCGCCACCCTACCTTCCGCCACGTGATGTACGAGCGCTACAAAGCCACGCGACAGAAAATGCCGGAGGATCTCTCCTCGCAGATGGACCGGATGAAGCAGGTGATCCTTGCGTTCAACGTGCCCCTGATAGAGCTGAAGGGCTACGAGGCGGACGATATCATGGGCACCCTGGCACGGCAAGCGGAAAAAGAGGGAATCGAAACGTATCTCGTTACCGGCGATAAAGATTTTATGCAGTTGATTTCGCCGCTCATCAGGATGTACCGTCCGGGTAAGCGCGGCGACGAATGGGAAACGCTGGATGAATCGGCAGTGAAGGAAAAGTTTGGCGTCACCCCCGAACATGTGATCGATGTTTTAGGACTAACCGGCGATGCATCGGACAACGTGCCCGGCGTTGCGGGAATCGGAGAAAAGACCGCGATCCCGCTTGTGCAAGAGTATGGAACGATTGAAACGATCCTCGCCAGTCTCGACAAAATCCCGCAGAAGGGCGTCCGGCAAAAGCTGATCGATCACCGTGAGGATGCGCTGCTATCGAAAAAGCTGGTTACGATCGATATCAACGTTCCACTATCGGTGGACATATCCGGTTTACGGGCGTCCGCACCCGATGCGAAAAAACTGTTGCAACATTTCACTGAGCTTGAGTTCAAATCGCTCATCCGGAAATTCTCCGAGACGCCGGAGATGTTCGGCGAGCTAACCGATGAGCCAGTCGAAATCACTGCATCCGATGCACACCTAACCGACATTACTTCCGATCCGCACGAGTATCATTTAGTAACGGCCGAAAAGGATCTGAAGAAACTTGTCGAGCAGCTGAAGAAGGCGGATCTCTTCGTCTTCGATACGGAAACCACTTCCACCAATCCGCTTCAATGTGAACTGATCGGCATCTCGATTGCGATCAAACCCAAGGAAGCGTGGTACATCTCGGTTGATTCTAACGGCAGCGATCACGCGATTGAGATGAAGACGGCGTTGAAACTGCTTGAACCTGTCTTTGCCAATCCCAAGATAAAAAAGGTCGGGCAGAACATTAAATACGATATGCTTGCGCTTGCATCGCACGGAATGGAAACGAAGAATGCGGCGTTCGATACGATGATCGCGAGCTACCTCCTCCGTCCCGATGGCAGTCATGGCGTCGATGCGCTTGCGGCGGAGCATCTTCAATACAAGATGATCTCGTACGACGAACTGACGGGCTCCGGCAAGAACAAGAAGCCGCTTCGCGAGATCGAGCCGGCGAAGGTCTCTGAGTATTCCGGTCAGGATGCGGATATCACGTTACGGCTCTACGAACTTCTGAACACGAAACTATCGGAAGCAGGTCTTGCAAAGCTCGGCAACGATTTAGAATTCCCACTGGTCGATGTTCTCGCAGATATGGAATTCACCGGCGTGAAGATCGACGCGAAATTCCTCCAGGAATTTTCCAAGGAACTGGAAAAAGAAATTGAGCACCGGCGGAAAGAAATTTTCCGGTGTAGCGGCGGCGAGTTCAACGTGAACTCCACCCAACAGCTTGGGAAGATTTTGTTCGAGACGCTGAAGCTGCCCACGGGGAAAAAGACGAAAACGGGCTATTCCACCGATATCATGGTGCTTGAATCGTTGCGCGGCACGCACGAAATCATCGACTTGTTGCTCGATTACCGGATGCTCCAGAAATTGAAATCCACCTACGTCGATGCCCTGCAAACCCTGATTAATCCGAAAACGGGCAGGGTGCATACGTCGTATAATCAAACGGTGGCGCTCACGGGGCGGCTCTCCAGCAGCGATCCGAACCTTCAGAACATCCCGATCAAGACTGAGCTTGGACGGAGCATCCGCAAAGCATTTATCCCCGGCGGACCGGGGATGAAGATTCTTGCGGCGGATTACTCGCAGATCGAGCTTCGCATCATGGCGCATGTCTCCGGCGATGAGAGCCTGAGAGAAGCGTTCGTGAATGGCGAAGACATCCATTCAACCACGGCGGCGAAAGTATTCGGCGTTTCTACCGAAGACATCACCCGCGAGATGAGGCGCAAAGCCAAAGAGGTAAATTTCGGCATCATGTATGGCATCGGGCCGTTCGGACTTTCGACGCGGCTGCATATTCCTCAGGCTGAATCAAAAGAAATCATCCGGAAATATTTCGAGCGGTTCCCGAAAGTGCGGCAGTATATCGACGATACCCTTTCAAGCGCACGCAAGAACGGGTACGCCGTGACAATGCTGGGACGCAGGAGATTCTTCCCCGATATTAACAGCCGTAATGCCAACGTCCGCGCCAACGCCGAACGGCAGGCGATCAATATGCCGATTCAAGGCACAGCGGCGGATATGATTAAATTGGCGATGATCGATATCCACCGGGCGATCGCACAAAAAAAACTGTCGGCGAAAATGCTGCTGCAGGTGCACGATGAGCT
>DATGFY010000005.1:0-7079 GCA_035308785.1 Bacteroidota bacterium
CGGAACTTAGAAATGCGTTCGTGAACGCAGGAATTATGCATGTCCTCGCAATCGCAGGGCTTCACGTCGGATTCGCGGCGCTTATTCTCTATTCAATCTTTTCATTCATCGGATTTCGGAAAGAATGGGCAGCTTCATTCACGATTCTGGGGTTAATATATTGTGCCTTTCTGAGTGGAGGACACATTCCGGTCATACGCGCGGTGACTATGGCCGCTATATTCGTTGGAGCAAGGATATTCGAACGCAAGGTCGATTTGTACCAAGTTTTGGCAGTTGCTGCAAGTGTACTTCTGTTGTGGCGTCCAATCATGTTTTTTGACGCCGGGTTCCAGCTTTCCTTCGCTGCCGTAGGTGGATTAGTATATCTCATTCCTAAGTTCGAATCATGGATCGAGGGACTACCTGAACGTTTTCGATCAAACGTATTTAGTAGGATAGTCCTTATCTCGATGGCCGTTTCGTTGGCGGCTACCATTGCGACGCTGCCGCTTACCGCGTACTATTTCCAAAAAGTATCGATTGTGGGAATTGTGGTAAACCTCGCTGCCGTACCGTTGCTTTGCCTGCTGATGCTCGAAGGTTTAATAACGATCTTCGCGGCGGCGTTAAACATGTGGCTCGGATCGGTGTTTGCGGCGTTGACGAATGCTCTTTGCCAGGCGATGATCGGCCTTGCAACATGGGGCGGTAATCTGCGAAACGGATATGCCGATATTCATCTTGGTGTTTGGATGGTTCTTTGGTTGTATGCAACAATCTTTCTGATCTTTGAATTGCAGCGTGAGGGACAGTGGAGGAAGAGCGTCGCCGGAGTGCTTCTGGCTTCGGTTCTTGGATTGTGCATCATTCGTTGGTCGCCTACCGCTCCACGAATGCGAGTCACATTTCTGGATATCGGCCAGGGCGATGCGACGTTTATCCAATTTTCCAATGAAAAGAATATGCTTATCGATGCCGGACCATTGACAACGCATTCGGACGCGGGTGAGAGATTCATTGCTCCATTTCTGGAGCACCAACGGATCTACCGGATCAATACGCTGGTTGTCAGCCATCCGCACAGCGACCATATCGGTGGGATGCCATATCTGCTTCGACATTTCACCGTTGATCGCGTTATCGATGCGGGGGTCTTGACTCAATCCGAAATCGCTAACGATTACCGACACTTGATCGATTCGCTCCATCTTCTGCACCAAGTGTTAGCTGCGGGCGCGACTCTCGGAGGTTTTGATCCAGCGATAATCACTGTATTTCACCCTTCAGGTGAATTTCTCCCATCCGATACGACTGCACACGAGAATTTGAACAACCAATCGCTCGTTCTCAAAATCACTTACGGCGCAAATTCCATTCTCCTTACCGGCGATGCCGAGGTTAGCGCTGAGAATCAGATGGAAAAGTTGGACAGCATGGGACTCAGCGCAAATGTGCTCAAGGTGGGGCATCACGGCAGCGATAACGCCTCATCTTTGTCTTTTCTGCATTTTGTACACCCATCGATCGCCGTTATTTCGTGCGGTCGGAATAATAAATTCAGCCACCCATCACCGGTGACGATTGCCGATCTGGCCGCCATCGGTTGTACGACATTTCGCACTGATCAGGAGGGCGCAGTGGTCCTAGAATCTGACGGGCGAGTGTGGAGGGTGGTCAGCTGGAGAGATGCGTATTGACTAGCCCGTAAGTTTGAATTTCAAATCCGCTTTCGTTATTATCTTACGTGGCTCAAGAGCCGATGAACTGAATACTGATAGAATTGTGAATGGCCAAAACTGAAAAGAACAAAAATCCGAACTCATCGCGACGCCCGAAGTTCCAGACGGATTCGGGCATCGAGATTCAATCGACCTATCACCCGTCCGAGATCGACTATGCAAGGAAGCTCGGTGATCCGGGTCATTTTCCATTTACTCGCGGCGTTTATCCCACGATGTACCGCGGCCGTTTTTGGACAATGCGGCAGTATGCCGGATTCGCATCGGCAGAAGAATCGAACAAGCGCTACCGTTACTTGCTTGCTCAAGGAACGACCGGGCTTTCTGTGGCATTCGATCTTCCCACCCAGATGGGGTACGATTCCGATCACCCGATGTCGGAGGGCGAGGTCGGAAAGGTCGGCGTTGCGATTGATTCTTTAGAAGACATAGAGATACTATTCGAGGGCATCCGTCTCGATACGATTACCACATCAATGACAATTAATGCGACCGCAGCGATCCTTTTGTGCATGTATGTTGCGTTGGCGAAGCGGCAGGGCAGTGACCTGAGCCGTCTATCAGGAACGATTCAGAATGACATTCTTAAAGAGTACATAGCGCGTGGAACGTACATTTATCCTCCGGAACCATCGATGCGGTTAGTCACGGACATATTCGGTTGGTGCAAGGATAATTTGCCAAAGTGGAATACGATCTCCATTAGTGGGTATCATATACGCGAAGCAGGAGCGACGGCGGTGCAGGAAGTCGCGTTTACTCTTGCTAATGCGATTGCGTATGTCGAATCGGCAGTGCGTGCAGGGCTGGATGTGAACGTATTCGGAACGCAGATATCATTTTTTTTCAATGCACATAATAATTTCTTTGAAGAAGCGGCCAAGTTCCGCGCCGCACGGAGAATGTGGGCACAAATCATGAAGGAGCGGTTTTCGGCAACGAACCCCGAATCGATGAAGCTGCGCTTTCATGCGCAAACAGGCGGCTCCACCTTAACCGCGCAGCAGTACGAGAACAACGTCGTGCGGGTTACCGTTCAGGCGCTTGCAGCAGTAATGGGCGGCTGCCAATCGCTGCACACCAACAGCAGAGACGAAGCGTTGGCGCTTCCGACGGAGGCCGCTGCGCGGGTGGCGCTTCGCACTCAGCAGATCATCGCCAATGAAACGGGCGTTGCAGATTCGGCGGATCCGCTTGGCGGTTCGTATCTCGTTGAACAACTCACAGATGAGATCGAACGGAAGGCCGATGAATACCTCGAAAAGATTCAGAAACTTGGAGGGGCGGTCAATGCCATCCGACAGGAGTTCTACCAGAATGAGATAGCGGAAAGCGCTTACAAGTATCAGCAGGCAATCGAATCGAAAGAGAAGGTCATTGTTGGCGTGAATGAATTTGAGATTGACGATGACCCGCATCCTCCACTTTTGACAATCGACCCGGCGGTGCGCGAGCGGCAGATCGATCGGCTCAAAAAACTGAAATCAAAAAGGAATTCCGGGCGGGTTTCTGCTGCACTTGGGGCACTGAAGCAGGGTGCGGAAGGGAGCGGGAACCTTATTCCGCAAATTCTCGAATGTGTCGAATCGTACGCGACCCTCGGCGAGATCTCTGATACATTAAGATCTGTTTGGGGAGAATTCTAGGCATGAAAAAATACCTGCGAGATATGTCATTCTGAGCGAAGCGAAGAATCTCCGACGGTTGTCTAACCCGAGCGGTGGGAGATTCTTCGCTCCGTTCAAAAAGCGAACGGGCTCAGAATGACAAATTTTCGTTATTTGTTCGTCTCGATTACTTTGCGGGAGACGAATTCTTCTCCATAAATAAATGGGCTGAGGGACACAGAGAACTCACGTGGCATTCATCGCATTTGGGCGCCCGAGCATTGCAAACCATCCTTCCATGCCAGATCAGGCAGTTCGAGATGCCGATCCAATCCTTCTTGGGGAACAATTTCATCAAATCTTGCTCGATCTTCTCGGGATCGGTATGCTTGGTGAACTCAAGACGAAATGAAAGCCGCTTAACGTGCGTATCGACCACGATGCCTTCGGTCTTTCCGAACGCTTTCCCTAATACGACATTCGCCGTCTTTCTTCCAACCCCGGGAAGAGTGGTCAGTTGGTCCAACGTATCAGGAACGACGCCTCCAAACCGCTCTATTAGCCCTTTCGCCATTCCAATAATGCTCTTCGCCTTTGCGTGATAAAATCCTGTAGAACGGATAATTCCTTCGAGCTCTTTCGGTTTGGCGTTGGCATAATCGCTTGCAGAACGGTAGCGCTTGAATAGGGTCGGGGTTACCATGTTGACCCGTACGTCCGTGCACTGAGCTGAAAGAATAGTTGCAACGACGAGTTCGAGCGGGGAAGAGGCCTCGAGGCCGATTTTCGAAACATCGTAGTCGCGCTTGAATTGCTTGAGAATAGCGGATGCCTTGCTCACCGCTGGTGCGATCCTCTTTTGCGACTTTCCTGATCGAACGCTCATCGTCATATCTCCCGAGGTCACGGTTACGATATCCGCAGATCGCCGAATACCTTACTCACCGAGATCTTAAGTCGGTTGGGAGCAGACTCGAAAGTAGGTGTAACCGAATAGAGCGTCGATGAAATCCCGTGCCGGTCTTCGCCGAGGACGTGCATCTCGCCGAAGAATCCGCTTGCGGAGATCGATACAGCGGCGTTTGGCGGCAATATGATATGCGAATCGCCAAAGATGCTGTGGACATTGAGGACATGATTGCCTTCGCCAATGGTCGCCTTCGAGAGATCCAGAAATGTATCGCCGAAGATGGTTGAAACCGACCCGCCCTTAAAATTTTGAGATGAGATCGCTGCGTTCAGATCGCCGAACACTTCAGAACGGTGAACGACATCCATTCCGTACGGTACGCCCATCGGATCGGGAGAGGGTGGAGGAGGAGACGGTGGAGGTGGAACGGATCCATCTGCCGCCGTCGTAGTGTAGGGCGGCTGACCTGGTGTCGGGTACACATAGGTCTGGCGTTTCTTTCTCATCAAGACCGCGACACCCCAGAAGATCAAGAGGACCGGCCAAAACTGTCGCATCAAGTCGCCGAAATCTGCCACGCCAAGATTATCGAGGAGCATTAACACCCCGAATGACACGAGAATCAACCCCCAAAATAAATTACGCATATTCTGATTTTATATTAATCGATGAAGTTGTAGCAGAATTATTTTCTGCCGGATAAATATTTTTCAATACCAGCAAGCGTACGGGTATTCAATACCTGCTCTTTCGAGAACCACGCCTTGCGGGCAATGTTGACGCCGTAACGAACATCGCGCAATCCTTGTGTGCTATGCGCGTCTGGATTGATGCTTGTTATCATACCTTGCTCCGAAGCGAACTTGCCTACTCTCCAATCCATATCGAGGCGGCTGGGATGGGCGTTAATTTCGATAATCTTTCCGTATTCAACTGTCGCTTTAATGACCTCGGTCATCTTCACCGGATATCCATCCCTCCGAAGCAATACGCGACCAGTGGGATGCCCCAGCATCGTGACGTACTTGTTTTTGAGAGCTCTAATGAGTCTCTTGGTCGCTTCTTCTTCCGTCATTGTGAACTTGCTATGGATTGAAGCTACAACGAAATCGAATCGGGCGAGCACCTTATCGCTCCAATCCAGGGTCCCATCCGGAAGGATATCGACCTCAGTGCCCTTGAAAATGCGAAAATTCTTAAATCCCTTATTTAGTTTATCGATTTCGGCATGCTGTTGTTTCACCTTCGCTTCTGAAAGGCCCCCTGCATACGCGGCAATCTTGCTATGATCAGCGATGCCGATATATTGCCAGCTCAGGTCGCGCGCCGCATGCGCCATCTCTTCGAGTGAATGATTGCCATCGCTATATGTAGTGTGGCAATGAAATGTCCCCTTAATATCCGATTCTTCGACAAGAACGGGGAGCTTGCCTGCCGCCGCGGCATCAATCTCTCCCATCGATTCCCGCAGTTCCGGAGGAATGTATTCAAGCCCCAATGATGCGTGAATTTCAGCCTCGGATGTGCAACGTGGAACAGGCTTCGATTTCTTCTTCGAACCTCCTCCGGTAACCTTCGAGAATTCATATTCGTTCATGCTCCACCCGTTGCGAAGCGCGAGTGAGCGCAGTTGCACATTATGTTCTTTGCTGCCGGTGAAGTAGGCCAACGCAAATGGATAGTTCTGTTCTTCGACGATGCGGAGATCGCATTGTATGCCGGACGCGAGCATCACGCTCGATTTCGTTTCGCCTTGACCCAAAATGCGGGCCACATCGGGGTGAGCAACAAACGCCGACATGATCGATTTGACGTCTTTTGCGTTTGCGCTGGCGAGGATATCGATATCCCCGATAACTTCCTTGCAACGGCGGAGACTGCCGGCGGCTTCGCACTTACGGACGCCTTTCACTTTGCGAAGCATAGTCAGGATGTTATTTGCGGCCTCTTCTGCTTCATCAAATAAATGCTTATCGGCGTGCTGTTTTAGCTGCTCAATGCCTTTGAGGATATTCTCTTCGGTTTTCTTGCCGAACCCGGCGATCGAAGCGAGACGGTGCCCTTCCGCTGCTTTCTTTAAGTCATCAACGGTCTGGATCTTTAGTTGCTCGAATAGTACCTTTATCTTTTTCGGCCCAAGACCCTGAATCCGGATCATCTCCTCAATGCCTTTAGGCATCGACTTCTTGAGATCTTCGTAGAATTTCAACTTGCCCGTTGTGAACAGTTCAGTAATCTTTTCGGCGATTGCTTGGCCAACTCCATCGAGTTTGGTTAATTCTTTCTGTTCCACGAGAGAGGCGAGGTCTTCGTTTAAGCTCCCGATGGTACGGGATGCATTGTGGTAGGCGCGGGTCTTGAATGGATTCTCGCCCTTCACCTCGAGCATCGTCCCGATATCGTCGAGGATTTTTGCGATTTCAGCTTGGTTCATGCGGAGATTAAATTACCGGAAAGTAATGGCGGCGTTTTGATACTCGTTCACCATTCGAGCAATGCAGCTTCCAATGCAAGGCCGGGCCCCATTGCAAGCATCACGCCGCGGTCGCCCGGTTTTGGTTTCGCCGATCGAAGGGCTTCTTGAAGAACGAATAAAACGGTGGGGGAGGACATGTTTCCGAAATTCTTCAACACGCATTTGCTGTGCCGCAGCTGTTCATCGGTAAGATTCATTGCGCCTTTGATGCTATCGATTACTTTTCTGCCGCCTGAGTGGCAGATCCAATGATCGATATCCTCCTGACCAAGATCGAACGTATCCAGTAAATTTCCAATGACTGATTTGCATAGCGTACCGGCCACGTCACGGATATCTTTCGAAAGGATTATGCGCAGTCGCCC
>DATGFY010000006.1:0-3179 GCA_035308785.1 Bacteroidota bacterium
CGATAAGGAAACCCGGCTGAAAATTGTCGGCACGCAATCGTCCGATGCCGCTCTTGAGGTGTGGGTCAGCAGTGTTACGACGTCGATCACCGATATCAACACGCGCAGGCTTGTCAACGCGTATGCCTATCTTCCGCCGCGTGCAGATGTCGATTCCATTGTTGCCCCGTTTAATACCACGCCCACCAACGATCTCATTTCCGCGGGCACGGCATTCACCGGTTATATGACCAAGCTGACCCCCGATAAATATCAGGTGGATGTGTATAGCGGATATATCGCCTTAAAAGATAACATCGATAATCTTGCAGTCGCGGTGGCGTACAGGACCTCCGGGCCCGCGCCGGGAACAGTTGGGGGTACCACGTACGGCCAATTTGCCGCGAGTACCAAAGATACTTCGCTTACATTGAAATTACTCAAGCCGGCGTGGACATTGTTGCCGACGACGCTCCCTGCGTGGAACCTGCAGATGAAAAACGTGTATCACATCGGCCAGGGCTTAAGTCCGACAGGGTTCAAATTTGAAATTTTTTACCGTCCGCCCGGCGCGCCCGATACGAAGTATCTGAATAGCGTGAATATGCTTCAGGTGACCGGAGTCGATCGTTACACAGTCAACTCTACGGGTGCCGCCACCCCGCCGCCCGATGAAATTTTCGATTTTCTTCCCGGCATCACGGTAAATACGCAGGGCGGTGATGTGATTTTCCCGGTGCTCCATCCGTTCGGCGACGGTATCAAAAACTTTTTTGCGAGCAAAGGCGGAACAGTCAGCGATTCGCTGCTCTTCAACGAAATTTATACCCTTTCGCGTAACGATCTGAATAACATCACCAAGAATTTTTATTACATGAACGTCACCTCCTCGGCGACGCAACAAAGCAGGATCTCGCTCGGAAGTTTCAATATCGTCGAAGGGAGCGTGCAGGTGACGCTCAACGGCCAGGCGCTCATTGCGAACACCGATTACTCGGTCGATTATATCGTGGGCGAGGTGGATATCAAGAATCCGCTTGCGCTGGCGCCGGGCGCAAACTTGCAGATCACGTATGAGCAGAACGATTTGTTCCAGCTCGCATCAAAGACGCTGGTCGGCGCGCGCGCGGAGGTTGGCGATGCGCAAACGGCGAATCTGGGCATGACGATCATGAGCTTGAACCAATCGTCGCTGAGCGATAAGGTCCGTCTGGGCGAAGAGCCGAACGAAAATACGATGATGGGAATAGACGGCGGTCTTAATGAAAATCTTCCATTCCTCACAGATGCGCTTGCCGCGATCCCGTTCCTCAAAGCGCGGGATATGTCCACGTTCTCCTTCCATGGAGAAGGCGCGATGGACGATCCGAATCCTAACACCCGCACAAGCACGGTTGCAAGCGATGACGGCGCCAGCGTGGCGTACATCGATGACTTCGAAGGCGCCAAGCGCACGATCCCGCTCAACGTCTTGTTCAGCGGATGGACGCTCGCAAGTCCTCCGTCGTACATGCCGTACGTTTTTCCGCAGCTTCCCGATTCGGAAAAAACGTATTCCAAAGCCCGCCTGCAGTGGTACAATAACTCGACGAACTACCGGCCGGTGAGCAGCATTCAAATCTGGCCGAACAGGCAGGTGCGCGCGCAAGATCAGTTTGTCAGCACGATGATCTTAGATTACAATCCGAACCACCGCGGCATGTATAATTTTTCTCCAAATTTGGATTCCTCTCTCCACCGCGATGGAGGCAAATTCCCCGATGCAAACGCGCGAAGCCACAACTGGAACGGCGTAATGAAATATATCGGCACCACTGCCGGCGATCTTGTGAGCCAGAATATCAGCTACCTCGAGATTTGGGTGAACACCCAATCTGCAAATATGGAAGATCTCCGCAAAGGCAAGTTGTTTGTCGATCTTGGCCGCGTGAGCGAGGACGTCATTCCGAATTTCGTTCTTAACTCGGAGGATATCATCAAAACTCCGGGTAACCCGTTGGGGCTGCCTACGGGGCGCGTACAAACCGGCGCTGACCTCGGGCTTGATATGCTCGGTGATGATCAGGAAAGGGTTCAATATTCAGATTTTTACCAGCGCAACAAGGGTGATGTCGATTTACCGAACAATAACGATCTTTCGGGCGACGATTACGTTTATACTGCGGGCGATACGAACTTTGTCAGCGCGAACGGGAGTTTCAACGGAACTGAGGGCAACTACAATGGCGGATCGCCGGCGGGAAGGTTCCCCGATACCGAAGATCTCAACGGCAACGGCGCTCTCGATCCCGATAACAGTTACCTCGAATACGAAATCCCGCTCGACAGCACCTATTACGATTCGACGCGGACGCGGCAATACACCAATAATTATCTCATCGGCGGAAACGCGCCGACCCGCTGGTTCCAACTGCGCATTCCGTTGACCGCTCCTGCGCGGACGATTTCTCCGAACGGTTCGGCGGATAACACCTCGATCTTGCAAAACGTGCAGTACGTCCGCTTTTGGCTCTCCGGATTCGCGGAACCGGTGAAAGTATCGATTGCGGAGATGGATCTCGTCGGCAATCAGTGGATCCAGGGCATCCAGGGCGATTCGGTCATGAAGATTTCGGTTGTGAACATCGAAGACAACCCGGGCTACCAATCGCCTCCCGGTGTGCAGCGTCCGCTGGATCGCACCGACCCCAGCCAGGTCATCCAGGGAAACGAGCAATCGCTTGCGCTGATCGTCAATAATCTTCCCCGCGGGCAAAGCCGCGAGGCGGACAAGATTTCGACCTCGCGCCCGATCGATATGTTCAGCTACAAGCAGATGAAGATGTTTGTTCACGGCGATCCGAGTTTTCAGTATTTCGATTCAACGCACTACGACGCTGAGGTTTATCTGCGGTTCGGGCTCGATCAAAATAACTATTACGAATGCCGCCAACCGATTGTTCAAACGCCCACAGGATGGTTCGAAATGGACGTCGATTTTTCCCGCTTGACTGTGGTGAAAGCCGACCGCAATCAGGATACCAGCATTCATCTCGATTCGCTCTACCGTCTCCGCGGCACGCCCTACGGTATCAAGGGACAGCCGGCCCTAAACAACATCGTCTATATCGGTATTGGCGTGGTGAACCCGGAGGCGCCCAAAGGAAGAGGGCTCCTTTCAGGAACGGTGTGGGTAAACGAACTCCGCGTCGTCGGGGCGG
>DATGFY010000007.1:0-14155 GCA_035308785.1 Bacteroidota bacterium
AAATCGAGGATGTTCCGGATTGTGGCGCCGCGGAAAGAATAAATCGCCTGCGAATCATCGCCGACCACCATGACGTTGCCATGTTCTTGCGAGAAAAGCCGCACAATTTCGGCCTGCAATGCGTTGGTGTCCTGATATTCATCGACCATGATGTAGCGGTAGCGCGACGAAAGCTCCTTGGCGATTGCCGGATGGTCTCGCATCAAACGGATAAGGTTGACGAGGAGGTCGTCGTAATCCATCAGGTTGTGGCCCTTCTTGTATTCGGAATACAACTCGTGGATCTTGCGGATGCTGTCTTCGAGCTCGACATAATGGGGATAATCGGCGGCCAGGATTTTGTTGAGCGGCATCAGCGTATTGACGGAGCGGCTGTAGAGATCGTAGATCGTTTCTTTGCGCGGGAAGCGGCCTTCGCGCGTGTCCATTTTCAACCGTGTGCGGATCAGGTTGACGACGTCCTCGGAATCGCTTTGGTCGAGAATCGTAAAAGAGCGGTCGTAGCCGAGTGCGGGCGCGTATTTCCTCAATACAGAATTTGCGAACGAATGAAATGTGCCGCCGGAGACTTTTTCGCAGCGGTAATCGAGCAGGATGGATGCACGGCGGAGCATTTCTTGCGCCGCTTTACGCGTGAAGGTGAGCAGCAAGATGTGTTCGGGCTTGACGCCGAGTTCGACAAGGTAAGCGACGCGGTAAACGATGGTGCGGGTTTTCCCCGTGCCTGCGCCGGCTACGATGAGGTATGCGCCGTTGACCGAACTGACCGCGCTGTACTGCGAATCGTTCAGCTCGTTCTTGTAATCGATGGTGAACTTCTGCGGAACGACAACGTGGAGCTGTTCCGCAGGTTTTTTGATGATGTATTTTTTCACGCTGTTTGTATACTCCCTTGGAAGTGCCTTCGTAATGCTCCTGCATCAACTCTACCTGAAAGAAACGACGCTGGATTCCCGCCAGAAGCATGCGGGAATGACACCAAATGAGAGAGAGGGCTAATCGGACTGCATTTGAGTCTAAGTGTCCTTAGGTACCTCACTCATTGCTCTTTCGAGAGCACATCGACAACAGCATCGATGGTTTTTTTGTAATCGTCGGCGCCGTAATTGCCGCTACGGCGGAAGGCGAGGCGGCCTTTCGAATCGAGAACGATGGTTGTTGGCACGGCCACCACGCCGAGACGACTTGTTGCCGAATTGCGGTCGATTGCACTCTTGAAGGTATAATGTTTTTCCGAAAGAAATTTCGCAACCGACTGCATCGAATCCGTCGGGCCGGCGGAATTGACGACGAGGAATCCGACGTTCGCATTGGTGCCGTAGCTTTCGACCGTTTTTTGAAGCTGCGGGAAGAGATCGTTGCACGGCGGGCAGCCGTTGGCCCAGAATTGCAAGACAAGAATCTTGCCGATGTAATCCCGGCGATACACGGTGCCGCTGGAATCGGTGAGATCGAAGGAAAAATCGGGCGCGTCGATCTTCGGCCGTTCGTGCACCGTTTTTACGAGATCCTCGAGATTCACCGGACGGATGATCGATGTTGCGGCTGAGGCCTTGCTGGTTTGCCATTCGGCATTTGTTGCGGAAATCGAAGCGGTATCGCCTTTCAGTGTGTAAATTGCGATGACCGAATCGTGCGCGCGATCGGCGAGATCGGAATTCGGATATGCTTTCAACAGCTCGCGGAGTTTGTAGGCGCGTTGTTCGGCATCGCGCATGGTGAACGCTGTGCTGAAGCGGAGGATTTCGGCATCCGGGGTTTCGCCGAAGGTCGAGAGGATGAGGCCTTCCGCTTGTTGCGCTGCCGCCGTATCGCCAAGGATGCGATAGACGTTGGAGCAATAGACGAGCGCGCCGATATCATCGGGGTAGCGCCCGAGCAGGTAATCGGCCTTGCGGCGCAAATCCAACTTGAGCGCTTCGGGATGGTTCGAGGTTTTCAACTCGTGAACCGATTGCACATAGCGGCCGCGGAAGTTATCCGGATACATCGACATCTCGGCCTGCAATTCATCGATCTGCCGGCGGTCGAGATCGGGTGGATTCAAGTCCTGCAAGGCGAAATACTTCGCGAGATGGGCATCGGGGAGGGGCTTGTCGTCTTCGCCATTGAGGAGAATGTCCCACAACTTTCCCTTGTTGTCATCGACCACGCCGGGGCGTTCCATAAAATAGAGGGTAAAATACGGCCGAAGGGAATCGCTGAACACAAAACGCTTCACCCATTTGCCGCCGCTGAGTTTCATATCGAATACTTTCTGTGAGGAGAGCTTGCCGCGCACCGATGGGCGCGCGTAGCCGTTGAGGATGAGGGTAACGTTAAGCGGATGCTTGAGCGTGGCTTCGCTCGCGGCGGGATCATAAACGATATACATCGGCTGGCCGATTCTCGGTTCGGTTGGCACAATGGTGACGACGCGGCGCTGCTGCGGGAGGGCCATGCCGGCGGCAACGAGCAGCAGAAGCGCGAGCGCACCGATATTACGTTTGAGACGCAATTTCATCTGAAATTTAATATAGGGGTATGGGGGGGAATATCAAGCGGAGAACTCATCCCCCTGCCCCTTCTCTTGAACTGCAAGAGAAGGGGAGATTGGGAGAAAAAGTTAAGGATGCCGATGGCATCCAACGTTTATAGATTAACGGTGGAAAGAGAAAATCGACTCCGAAGGAGTCGTACACGAAAACGGTGCGATGCCTACGGCATCGGATTTTGTCTTGCGCTTCTATCTATAAACGTGCCATCCCTTCGGGATGGTAAACCGGGGTGGTCGCGGGCATACGCTAAGCGCAATAGGGTAATACGTATTTGCATTTGTCAGTGAAAATGCGTATATTATAAGAGCAGTGGATGGTGGACAGTGAACAGTTGATAGTAGGAGAAAAGAACCCATGCCTACGGCGTGCAAGCCGGATAGTACGCCTTGGCGGACCGGGGCACCCTAGGCGGAAATACATAGTGCGATTACGAATCGCACGCTACACTTTTGATCAAATTGTGCCTCGAGAATCCTAAAAACTACACAAAAACACCCCCAATTTTGCACGAATTTTTTGTATTAAAGAAATGGAAATACAGAGCTTAGCGCGAAAAAAATAAAAAATTAATGTTGCTAAAAAAATGGAGGTGGACGGCAATAGAAAAGAACGAAAGACCCCCGCCAATCAGACGGCGGGCAAGCTGGATTCCCGATAGAAAGATTCCGCCAGAAAGACGGCGGACAAGTCGGGAATGACACCTACTGGGGCGCTACCCGGCATAAGGTGATTGCCGCGCTTCACGCCCGTGGCGTTTCGCTCGCAATGACGGTTTCTTTTGGGGGCGGGAACGACACACATCTTTTATATTCGCTCTTTTCACTTTCCTCTCGGTTGAGACACCATATTCAAAAACAATTTCACTGCGCCGGGCTGGAGGAAGTGGAGCTGACGATAGAGGGCGAGCGAGCAGTAGGTGTATGTGCCTTTGCCGTAGCGCGCCCAGAGGAGCGAGGTAGAAGGCTGGTGCTCGTCGTCATCGCTCATGGCGAGGATGCGCTGATATTGCGGCGAGGTTTTCGCGGTGTCGTCCGAGGGCAAATAGAGGTTGCGCTCCTGCACCCAGTTGTTCCAATCGGTTGTGGAATCGATTTTATTTGGGATTGTCAAGAGCGGTGAATCGGGAATCAATTCCGTGACTTTGGCGTCTTCTTCCGTAACGCGCTCGGCCGTGAGCGCAAGCGGGTAGGGTGCGTAATCCTTGCCATTCCAATCGAACGTTTTATGATAGAAGCAGATCAGATTGCCGCCGTTCTTCGCGTACTCGAGCAGGCGCTTATTGTATTTTATCGCATCGGTGCGGTATTCGAAAATTCGCAAATCGAGCATAATGGAGGTGTACTTGCTGAGATCTGCAGAAGCGAGCGCGGCGGAATCGAGCAGGGTGTACGGCACACCGTACGTCCTGAGAGTTTCTTCGTTCGTATTATCGTACGTTTTTACCAAACCCACATTTATTTTCGGGGGGACGATCATGCCGGAAGGCACGATCGTCACTTTGGCTTTTGCCGTGTATGCCGCCAACGATTCGCCGCCTGAGGAGGAGGGGACTGCGGTAATTTCCATGATCCGCGGATCCATTTTTCCCGATGCGACAACGGGAAATTCGATCGTGTGATCCGCGGTCTTGTTGGGCATGATGGTGAATTCGTGCTTGTACTCGCCGCCGTTCACATCTACATTGATTTCCTCATCGAAATTATTAATCAGTGTGAGCGTAATTTTCTGCTCCGTTTTTTTCGGGGAAGATGGCAATGCGTGCCAGATGAGATATTCGGGAGATATGCGGATTGAAAATTTGGGAATCGGTTCGGGCATCGTTTTCGGCAATGCAATCGCCTTGCGTAAAGACGGCTTGATTCCCGAAAACAAATCGGTCGAATCGCGGGCGTATGCGGAATCGCTCTTGAAGAGGATATACCTGTGACTTCGGAAGCCGCCCATCGAGGCGAGCGTGAGATGGTCCAACCCTTGCGAGCGATGGCAGTGCAATGCGTCCAGCGAGACTTCTTCGATCGTTTCGCCCGAGGGTAGTTTCTTCGTCACATCGATGGAGATAAGCGAATCTTGCGGTACGGGAATTCTGCCAAACGAGCGCACGTACAATTTCTTCACCTGCCAGGTTGTGAGGCCGCCGCGAAGCATCTCGGGGTGATAGGTCGAATCCGCGGCATCGGCGAACGCCATCATGGCCACGATGCCGACCAACTGATGATTGCCGTGCGCCCGGTTTGGGAGCGTCGTGACGGTATCATGGTTGGTGATGATGACATCGGGCTTGAGAGCGCGGATCATGAAGACGAGCCGCGCTTCGGCGGTATCGGGATCGCCGCCCCATTTTGTCATGGTTTCAAGGGCGGTCTTAGAGAAGCCGAAATCGGGAAAGCCGAGAAAAAACGCCTCAGAGCCAAGGATGTTTGCGGCATCGAGCGTTTCCTTTGTGCGCACAGCGCCGAGTTCGCCGTACAATGCTGAGCCGATTTCATTTTGGCCGCCTTCGCCGCGGGTAAAGAATATGCTGTACGTCTTGACTCCGCGCAGTTTTGCGTAATAGGCGAGGGCAGCGCCATCTTCGTCATCGGGGTGGGCGGAAAGGCACATCAGGACGAGATTGGGCGGATCTTTTTTGGTTGCAGCGTTGACCGCAGCGCCGAAGCAGAGCAGGCCGAGCGCGAATAATAAAACAATTCTCTTGATCATCGTATTCTCAGGATTCAACAATTTGGAGGAGTAGATTAAATGTAAAGAAATGGGGAGGGAATCGCAAAGGGGATGCAATGAACTCATCCCCCTGCCCCTTCTCTTGAAACCAAGAGAAGGGGAGATTCTTGAAAAAACGGTCTTGGCGGTGTTGTAATTCCCCTCCGAAATAAATAGATTCAATGGTTATGAATGATTGTTTGAAATGAAATCGGACCGTGCGCGGGCGGAAGGGCTGCTCCTAATCGTGGTGCTGATCTGGGGGAGCAATTATCCGCTGATGAAATTCGGCCTTGCAGGGATGGACCAATTGGTGTTCAATGCGCTACGGTATGTGGTGGCATCGATCGTGCTCATTGTGGTGTTTGCGTTCCGATCGAAGTGGAAAGCAATCGAGCCGGGCGATTGGAAGCGGGTAATCTGGGCGGGAATGGTTTCTTCCGTGTTCTATCAAATCTTGTTCATGTTCGGGTTGAGCTATACTTCGGCGGGGAACAGTGCAGTGCTGGTTTCTACTTTTCCATTGTGGACTGTGCTCATCAATGCTGTGGTCTATAAAGAAAAAATCTCGCGTACGCTTTGGCTGGGATTGCTGGTGTCGTTTTTCGGCGTGGTGTTAATCATTATCGGAAGCGGGAAGAAGCTCGCCCTCGGCAAGTACGAAATTATCGGCGATTGCGTTTCGCTTGTGGCGGCGGTGTTCTGGGGATACAGCATGAACCTGCAGCAGCCGCTCTTGAAAAAATATTCTGCGCATCAGCTTGCGCTTATTATGATCGCGGTGGGAGGTGTTGTGCTGCCGTTGACGGCAATCTCCGGCGCGCTGGCAACTAATTGGAGCGTGGTGCAGTGGAAATATCTCGGCGCTGGGATTTATTCCGGGATCTTCTCCGTAGCAATCGGCAATGTCTTGTGGACGAACGGGATCGGGCGCATCGGTCCGGCAAAGACCGCGAATTTCAACAATCTTGTACCGGTGATTGCACTCGCCGTAGCGTATTTCTTCCTTCGCGAAAATCTATACACGATTCAGATTGTTGGTGCCGCGATTACGATAGTAGGGGTCTATGTTGCGAGGAGGGCAAAGGCGATCGAGGGGGTGGAAGAAGGATAGAACGATGCCGCTCACTGAATGAGATCAAAATTTCTCAAAAACGCTGAATGGAGACGAAATTGGGGTTTTTGACTTCGATGGAAATGCATGTGACTGCTGTCAATGGGATTGAAATTGAGATAGATTATGTTATAAAATATAAGCGAAGCCCGTGCGCACTTCAGTTCAACGTATTCATTTAGAAAGGAGTAACACCATGCACGAGAGCAACAACGTTCTTCGGGGGCGATTAGTCGTCTTCCAGATTTTCTTTCTTATTATTCTGATCTCGGCATTTGCGAGTGCGCAATCGTACCGCACGTTCAGCCAGGCAGATCTCTCGACGAAGTCGGCAATGATTAAAGGGACGGGCAGCAGTGGCTGCTTCATCTTCAAGAACACCACCCTCAACACTGTCGATGGCCTCCATGCGAAGTTGAACGGTGCGATTCTCTCCGTGCAAGATTCCGGCGGTTTCCCGACATTCAGCATTGCCAAGGACGGAAAGACGATCACCGCAAGCGGGTTGAGCGTTGTCAGCGGCGATTCCGTTGAGATCTGCGTTACCACGAACAAGAAAGGCGAAGGCCTCGATGTCGATTCGTGGTATTGGACAACGAGCGGGGATAAGGGTGTGAAACAAGGCACGTTGTTGCCGATTGATCTGACGCAATACTTTACTTCGCCCAGCGGCGGCACGGTGCGCGATTATTTGTACAAGAAAGTTGTTACCCGGCCAACCGGTTTGGTGATCGGCATCATCGATGCGGTCACCGCCGATTCGGCGTCATGGATCCGGTATATGAAATCGGACAGCAAATATTTTCCGCAGACGGGTACCGCGCGCGGATTGGATTCGATTGCGAATGGCAAGGGCGGTTTCAGCGTATTCCTGGGCGAGTTGAAAAATCCACACGTAGAGAAACACAACAATAACCTCCTCGGCGAATTTCATGCGCTCAAGCTTGCCATCATCGCAAACGATTCCGGCGTCTCGCTGCCCGATACGCCTGCGACAAAGCTCGGCGATCTTGTGTATTTTGACAGCACAAACGGCAGCGATCCGTGCAACGGTTTAACGCTTCGGCAGGTCGAACACCTTGCCGATTCTGCGTTATCCTATTGGAGGCATTTTACCGCAACGGATGACACGATTTGGATGCAACTGGATTCATCGATCTCACGGATCAACCGCGCATTCGGCGGACCGTATGTCGCACTCGATGCCAAGCCATTGAAACTTGCCGGCACGCAGGACTTGAGCACTGTGCCGTTCCTTCATGCATCGGGCAGAGTTTCACCCGGCACTTCACCTCGCCGGGCCGGTGAACTGAGCGCTCGTGTGCCGCAAACACCGCAGCTGTTCCAGAATTATCCCAATCCGTTCAATCCCACAACGGAAATCAGCTTCATGCTCCCGAAGGCGAGCGTCGTGACGTTGAAGGTATTTAATGTCATCGGGCAAGAGGTTGAAACGCTGTATGACCGGGCAGCTCTTGGTGCAGGCCAGCGCACTGCGAAGTTCAACGCGGCGAACCTGCCATCGGGTATGTATTTCTACCGGTTGAACGTCGTAGCGGCGGGAGAAAGCCAAATGTTCCAGGACGTGAAGCGGATGCTGCTGGTCAAATAGGACCGCTGATCCCGCCCAAAAGGAGGCGGGCAAGGGCGATGATACAAGATTAAGACAAATGATTGAGAAAGCCCCGATTAATTCGGGGCTTTCTGTTTATTGGGATGCAATGCAATTCCCGCCGATTCTAATCGGTTTCGAACCTCGCTGGCGATTGCCGGAGCGAAGACGATCGAGGGAGTGGAGGAAGGATAAACTATTTTCGGTTTTCGAATTTCGTTTTTCGATTTGAAAAGCTTGTAACCGCAATCCCGTTTTGATCGAGCCGAGTGCGGACGGTTTGGGCTATCGCCACTGCATTCGGAGTATCGCTGTGGATGCAGATCGTTTGAGCGTTGAGGGGGACCACGCTGCCATCGATAGCGGCGACGGTACGCTCTTTCACAATACGGACTGCCTGGGCGGCAGCTTGTTCCGGGTCGGTAATCAAGGCATCGGGATAGACCCGAGAACGGAGGCTGCCGTTCGATTCGTAACGCCGGTCGGCAAATGCTTCTCCAACAACAGTGAATCCCATCGCTCTCCAGCGATCCAGCGCCGGCGAGCCGGCCAGACCCAGAATCATCAGATCGGTGGAAGACTTCGCGACCCCGAGCGCAACAGCGCGGGCAAGAACGAGATTCGTCATTGATTCGTTATACAACGCACCGTGCGCTTTAACATGCGTGATTGTTGCGGACAACGATTTCGCCGCACCATTCAGCGCTTCAATCTGGCGTGCGACAGATTCTTCGATCTCCGCCCTGGAGAGATTCATGTGGACCCTGCCGAAGTTTTCCTCGTCTGGATATCCCGGGTGCGCGCCGATTGCAACGCCGTGTCTCATGGCGGCGCGGATTGTTTCCTGCATGGATCGATCATCTCCTGCGTGGCCGCCGCAGGCAATGTTGGCAGAAGTAATGAACGGCATCAGCGCCTCGTCCGCCGCGCGGTCCGTGGATTCGCCGAGATCGCAGTTGAGATCGATAGTCATTTGTGCCCCGTGATATTATTCAAGAGATTTGCCTGCTGTTTCGGGGATGAAATAAATAAGGGATGCCCCGAGAATGAAGAACGCCGATGTAATCGCCAGCGCGCTGCCGATACCATACAAGTCGGCGACAGCGCCGATGATGAACGGAGCGAGCGCGCTTGAGGCACGGCCGATGTTGTACGTAAATCCTTGCGCGATTCCTCGGAAGCGGGTGGGGAAAAGTTCCGTCAGCATTGCGCCGAACGCGCTGAAATATCCGTGGCCGAAAAAGCCGATGAACGGGCCGAGGATCATGAGTAGTATGGGCGAACTCCCCATTTGACCGTAGAACGGAACGAGCGCGGCCGCCCCTATCAGAAATGCAGCGAAAATCGGCTTGCGGCCGAAACGATCGGCAAGAAATCCGAACGAGAGGTAGCCGAAGAACGCCCCGACTTGCATCGGTACAATCCACGTGGAGGATTGCACCATGCTGAGACCAGCACCGCCGCGCGCAGTTGGGCTGGCAAGGAAAGTCGGCACCCACGTGAACAATCCCCAATAACCGAATAAGACGCACGTCGATATGCTCGACGCGAGGATCGTGAGGCGGCGGAAATTCTTGGATAGCATTTCCCGAATTTTTACCCCTGTTCCGTGATGGCTCATGCCGCCGGATTTCCATTGTTCGGATTCCGGAACATGCCTGCGGATCCAAAAGGTTAAGAACGCAGGCAACACGCCAATGGCGAACAATACCCTCCAACCCCAATGCGGCATAATGGCTGCGGCAAGCACTGCGGCGATAATGTAGCCGATCGCCCAGCCTGATTGCATGAATCCGACGGCTTTGCCGCGATGCTCGGGCGTCCACACTTCGGAGACAAGGACTGAGCCGGCAGACCATTCGCCGCCCAAACCGAAACCGACGAGCGAACGCCAAAGGATCAGTTCAAACAATGTTGATGATGTTGCCGTTAGCGCAGTGAACACCGAGTATGTGAGGATTGAATACATCAGCGCTTTCGTCCGTCCAAACCGGTCTGCGACGATGCCGAAGACGACACCGCCGGCCGCCGAGGTGAGAAGAGTGACAGAGGCGAGTGCGCCCGCTTCGGCGCCGGAGAGATTAAACTCCGTCCGGATTGCGGTCAGCGCAAACGCATAAAACATCACGTCCATCGAATCGAGCATCCAGCCAAGTTGTGCAGCGAAGAGGGTTTTCCACTGTTCGCGCGTGGCAAAGCCGAAAGGGGAAAAGGGTTTTGCGGAGGTCATCTTCTACGCAATCTCCAAGTAGCTAGTCACTGCGAGGCGTACCGTCAACCAAGTTGACGGTACAACGAAGCAATCCCGTTGTCCGTCTGCACTATGCATGTGCCAATAATCGCCCGATGGTTTGCTCCTGCTCCTCCAATGCCTGCAACGCTTGATCAATCGTCACAAGCTCGAAATTCACGGTATCGCGCGGACGCAACTGGCCGATGAGGTGGAGATCGGAGGCGATGATGTTGGCGATCTTTGGGTAACCGCCGGTGGTTTGGTCTTCGACGCTCAGGATAATGGGCAGTCCATCGCGCGTGATTTGAATAGCGCCGTTGGAAATGCCTTCAGTGAGCATCTCCGGCAGACTGTCCACATCAAGCGGATTTCCTAGTAACCGCAAACCGAAACGATTGGATCGTTCTGTAACGGCGTATTCGTTCTGGCAGAAATCTCCCATCGTGTTCGCGGAGAACATCTCTGCTTGCGGACCGGGTGTTACGCGCAAGCGCGAGCGACGATAGAGCGGTTGAAGTTGTTGCGGATCGATCGCTTTGAGCATAGGAGAAACTGGGTTGGAGGTTTCGAATTCCAAAATGTCTCCCTTCTTCAGCGCCCTGCCTTCGTATCCGCCGAGGCCGGTAAGGAGATGGGTGGAGGAACTGCCGAACAGTTGTGGTACTACGATTCCTCCGGCAATGCAGAGGTAACACCGCGCGCCCTCGGAGGATGCGCCAAAGGAAAGCGTCTGGCCCGCATCGATTTCGAGGGTTTTCCATTGTGCAGTTTCTTTGCCGTCGAGGTTCGCTCCAAAATCGGAACCGGCGATTATCATTGTGCATCGCGATTCAAACAAAAATGTCCCGCCCGTCAGTGTCATCTCCAGCGCCGCGGCAGTTTCAGGATTGCCGAGCAAGCGGTTGCCGATGCGCACAGAAAGCTGGTCCGCTGCACCCGATGCGGAGACGCCGAGATGGGCATATCCAAATCTGCCAAGATCCTGGATCGAGGTCTGAAATCCCGGCGAGATCACACGAATTTGTCCGAGCATTGATCTACGGCCGAGAGTCAACGGGAATGAACTTCACCCTATCGCCCATCGTGAGGAGCGTCGGCGGCGTGTTCAAGGCATCGAATAATTTGGCCTCCGTCCTTCCGATAATTCTCCATCCTCCGGCAGAAGCGACAGGGTAGACGCCGGTCTGGTTTCCGCCGATGGCGACGCTACCCGCGGGGATGCGGATGCGAGGGGTATCCAAGCGAGGCGTTGCAAGCTCGTTCGGCAGACCACTGAGATACGGAAAACCGGGGCTGAATCCAAGAAAACAAACCATATAAATAATAGAGGTGTGCCGCCGGACGATTTCGTCTTCCGGTGAATGATGATACGATGCTACATCGGCGAGATCGGGACCATCTATGCCACCATACCGGACAGGAATTTCGTGCATTGCTGGAGGTGGGATATTGATTGAGGCGCTTTCATCGATCAATGAATCGACAAGATGTTCAAACGAGGCAGCGCGAATGGCGCGCGGATCAAAATCCATAAGGACGGAGCAGTAGGCGGGGTGAATGTTGAGAACTTCGGGAGGGCGAACTGCACCAACTCGAAGGCAGAATCGATGTACACGCTCTCGTACTTCCGGCGAAACCTCGTCCCCGAACCGTACGAGAATCGAATGGTCGCTCGCGAAAGCCGTCGTGTGGAAATTTTCTGCCATGATCGAATAGCTTTCTTAAGGTAAGGAAAATGGGTTGGGGAAACAAAGTAGGGGTGAACTTTATTATAAAACCCAAACATTTTTCCGGTGAGGGTTTCCCTGCCTGTCCGTGACCAGAAATAAAAAAGGCGGTGCACAATGCACCGCCTGCATAATGAGACGCTATTGGATTTAATGTCCGACGAGCTTTGCAGTCAAGACAACATTCGCACCTGTGACAAGCTGCGAAACGGGGCAATTTTTCTTCGCACCTTCGGCAATTTCCTGGAACTTCGCGTCATCGATTCCGGGGACATCGCCTTCGGTCGTGAGTTGGATCGTTGTAATCTTAAATCCTTCGCCGACTTTCTCCAACGTCACACCGGCTGTGGTGGAAACGCGCTTCGGCGTGAAGCCTGCTTTGGCAAGTCCGTTCGAGAACGCCATCGAAAAACATCCGGCGTGCGCTCCGGCGATCAATTCCTCGGGGTTTGTCCCGGTGCCGTTTTCGAAACGCGACGAGAACGAATACTGTCCGTTGTACGCTCCGGTTGCAAGTTTCATCGTCCCTTTTCCAGATTTCAAATCGCCTTCCCAAACGGCGCTAGCTGTTCGTACCGGCATAGTTTAGTGTCCTTTCAATGTGTGAGTGTTATTCTTCGGTGAGAGTATATATAAAGATAAGAAAAAACGGCGTAAGAGGGAAATTGGGGGGGGAACCCTCACCCCCTCCCCGTCATTCTTTGAATGACGGGGTATCCCCTCTCCCATGGGGAGAGGGGAAAAGATGACGCTATTTTATGGTGGCCATTTTCTTCACGGCAGTGAAACTGCCCGCGGTGATGCGGTAGTAATAAATACCGCTCGGTAAATCGGTTGCGTTGAATTCCACCGATTTGTATCCTGCAGTTTGCGTCCCATCGACGAGGGTGCGAATTTCCTGGCCGAGGATGTTATAGAGTTTCAACGTCACGCGAGCATCGACCGGCAAGTCGTAGGGAATTACGGTAACCGGATTGAACGGATTCGGATAGTTTTGCAATAAGGCAAACGCTTTCGGAACGGAAGGTGAGACGTACGAGAGGGTCAACGTGGTGATTTTCGGATCACCGATAGTCATGCTTCCCGATTTTCCATCGAGCGAGCGTGAGAGATCCGAATTCGCACCGTTGCCGGAGAGCAAATACCGAGCGCTTGCGCCGGGGGCGAACTTCCACGCAACGGTGAGCGGGTAACTTGCTGAAGTAAGGGTAATGATTTTCATTTGCCGCGCAGTCGCCGAAAAATATTCGATGAAGTTATTCGAAGAAAAACGTGCATCGAGCGCGCCATCGGGCGCGGGCGGAGGAGCGGCGAGAAACTTTGCATCCGGCCCGTTGTGTTCTTGAACGCCGAAATAGACCGACTCGGTATTTCCGGCCGCGTCGCGGAACGTGATCGAATTCAAATTGTTGAGGATATCGCTCGCTCTGTGCGAGGTCGTTTTATCGGTTTGCGAACCTGACGCCATATTCAACGAGCCCGGCTGTCCCACCTTCACCCAATACCCAAGCCCCGGCATGAGCGTATCGGAAGGATGGTATCCGGAGCCGTAGCGGAAGAAATACGAGCTAATATTACCGGGCGGAGACTGAACGATGTCGCTTGAGATTACCGGTGTTGCAATCGAACCGATCATATTCCATCCCGCAATGACAGGAAAGTTGAACGATGTCAAGGGGAGTCCGACGATGGTATCGTTCTCGGGGCTGTTAAACTTGAGCCAGAACCCGGGTCCGTTCGGAACATAGGTAGCGGCCTGGTACGAATCGGTCGTATCAAAAATATACGCGGTGCCCGTTGCATGAGGGAAAATTTTATACGATTGGTTATCGTTTGCACTGCGGACGATCGGGTTCGACAGAAGATTCCATTTCCCGAGTATGCCAAGCGCCAAGTAATACGCGTGATTGATGAAGGTATCGGAAACGACGGCATTCGGCGCAATCGAAAACGTATCGGTTAAACTTGGGCCATTGATGCGCGACCAAGCAGCTCCGCTATCGGCTTCGGCAAGAATGTACGTTCCGGCAGAAAGGACGACAAACGACCATACGCTGGTATCAGCGGATCCCGCCAGCGTCCCTGCCGATATCGAATCCTTGTACAACGCAAGATGCCACGATTTTGCAGAACGGTCGCTTGTTGTACTAATGCTTCCGTCGTAATCGCGCACAACGTGCGTGACGAAGGTAGCAACGCCGCTGCCGCCGCTGATTGCAATTGTATCGTGTC
>DATGFY010000008.1:0-4353 GCA_035308785.1 Bacteroidota bacterium
CGGAATCGACGATGCCGGGAAGGCGCGCAAATCGTTCAGCCATTTTTCGGCTTCGTAGGCATAGGCGGCCTCGTTGGGTTCCGAAAAATCGGTTCGCAGGCCCGGGTGCAGTGCCCGTTCCGCCTCGCCGCTCACTTGCAACGAAGTCTCCACATGCCCGCTCCGTCCGATCAAAATAAACGTCGCTGCAAAGAACATCGCCGCGATTAATCCTTGAACGATTTGTCGTTTCATCTTCTTTTCCCCAAGTCGGTTAATTTCATTTTCATTCGATTCCCTAACACCTATCACCTAACTTCAATGTCAACAAGCACCCATCTGCCGGGCGATTCCATTCTGGCCGTGCCGGTGATTGCATCGGTCTTCTTCATAGATAACACCGATTTCAGCCGTTTGTTCCGGTCGTTTGCGGGATCGATTGCGCCGGTCGAATCTTTCACAAACGCAAACGTGGCAATAATGACACTCCCCGCCTCAGCGAGCGACGGTATTCCCCCCGTTGGTGCAGCGCCGGAAACAAGTATCCATACTTTGCAATTCACCGAATCGGCAACATCGATAGAGTCCACGGTGCCTGAAAATCGAGTCGAATTCGGTTTCAGAGAAATCGGCACCCGCTCGATAACACGCGCTGTATCGCCGGCACCAGAGGCGCCATTTGCAGAGTCTGTGCTGTGCCCCATGCAACAAATTTGAATCAAGGCAAGGGATATCGCAGATATGACCGTTATTAAGAGTGTGGTTCCTCGCCGCATATATACTAATATGCTCACCTTTAAGAGGAAAATCAAGACTGTAATTGTGATCTGCATCCGCAGGCCATGTGGTTTAGCGGCAGATAAGGGTGTTCTAAGAGCGAAAAGCGGGAGAGGGTAAGAAGGTGAGAAGTGAGAGCGTGTTTCTAGCGCTCCAGCATTGTGATTACCGACAGTAACTCACCCCCCAACCCCCTCTCTTACGAAGAGAGGGGGAGTCAAAATAAGGAAATGTAAAAGGGCAACTCCGAATTATTCGGAGTTGCCCCTTACGTCGTTCGTTTTTGCTCCCCTCTCTTCGTAAGAGAGGGGCCGGGGGTGAGTTACTCTCGGCGATCTCCACCTCCGAGCGTCAAAAAAAACCTTACCACCTAAACGCTAAAACCACACCTTCACCGTCACCACGCCGTGACTCTTCGTCTTCGCCTTCACTGTATTCCCCGACGCAGTCAACGGCGCGCCGTCCTCTTCGAGGAAGTTCGACATCACGGCTTTCTTCACCGTTTGTGGAAGCGTCAGCGTTGCATCGGTTGTCTTGCCTTCGGAATCGTACCACTGCAGCACCCACGCGTTGCTGTCTTCGGCCTTCTTCACAACAGTCAAAATCAGGTTCGATGGCTCGAGCGAAACAAACGAATGCTCCCCCGTCTGCTTTCCCTTGTGGGCGTCGGTTGAGTACGCGATCAATGGCGTATTATACTGGTATCCCATCCGCACCGTTTGCGCTTCGCGCCACGTGCCGTTGTGCGGGTAGAGCGAATACTCGATCGAATGCTTCCCGCGGTCGGCTGTCGGATCCGGCCAATCGGGCGAGCGCAGCAACGACAGGCGCATCAGACTGCCTTTGATATCATAGCCGTACTTGGAGCGGTTCAATAAGCTCACGCCGTACGTGCCATCCGAGAGGTCAGCCCATTTTTCGGCAGGGACTTCTACTTTCGCTTTCTCCCACCGGTTGTCCATCTTCGTCGAGCGGCGAATGGTTCCGTAGGGAATTTCGTACGTCGCCGCCGTATCGACCACTGTCACCGGGAACGCCACCTTCATCATCGTTTTGTCTTCCCACCAATCGATATCGGATTTGAAATCGATGCGGTCGATGCCATCGTACAAAATAATATCCTGTGTCGCAAACGTGTTCGGATAGTAGAACGTGGGATAATCTTTCTTCGTCCCGGGCTTCAGGTAATCGAGATAGCCGCGGAGCACAATGCGCACCTGCCCGTTCTCTACGACCTCGAACTTATGGAACTTCCATGGATACTTCACGCCGGTCAGCCCAATGTTCCATGCCGACCACGCCTTAGGATTGTCTTCGAGCAATTGCAACTCGTTGCCGTAGCCGTAGAGGAGCTCTTTGCCATTCCGTTTATCGACGATGCTCTTCACCCAGCCCGAATCTTTATCCATGCGGACTTTGAAAAATTGGTTCTCCAGCGTCGAATCGGTTGCGATAAGCGGGCTTCCAATTTGCGAAGGATTCCCGACGCGGAGCTCGTACGTTTTGTATCCCAGCGCAGGCACATGATCCGCCCGGAACATGACACCGCGCGTGTACTTATCGATCTGGTAGATCTGCGATGGAATTTCATTTCCCTTTGCATCGAAGACGATATACTTCCGCGCATCGCCTTCCTGCATTGCGTAACAGACGATATCCGAGCGCTCCCACCCGAGCGAATTATACACAACAATCGACGCGCCCTTCTTAAACGCGGAGGTGTTCACCTGATGCGACAAATCTTTCAACGCAATGGTAAGGCGGTAATCGGTGATCGTTTTCGCCTGCTGAAATTTCTCGGTCGCATCGATGTAATTTTCGCGGATGCCCGAGCCGGGAAGAACATCGTGAAACTGATTGAACAGCACCTTGCGCCATGCTTCTTCGAAATCGGCATTGCTGTACGGGATACCGTCGAGCGAGGCGATGGAGGAAAACTTTTCGGCGTTGGTGAGGGCGACTTCGCTCTTGCGCGTCCACTCTTTCATCTTCGCCTGCGTGGTGTACGTCCCCTGGTGATATTCAAGATAGACTTCATCGTTCCAGACCGGCAGCGTTTTAAGGTCTTGGGATTTCAGCCACGTGAGATAATTGGCGGTATTGCCATACTCGATCGTCGGGTAGAAATCCAGATTCTTCAGCCGGTCGATCTTTGCCAGCATTTCATCCGATGGCCCGCCGCCGTGATCGCCCACGCCGAAGAGCACCATGAACTTCGAGAACCCGGTGTTCGCTTCGAACTGCCGCAGCCAATCGATGAACTGATACGGGTCGGAGATGTCGTTCACGTAATCGAACGGGAAATAACAAAGCACGCGCGAACTATCGGGCGATTGCCACCAGAAGACGCGGTACGGAAACACGTTCTGCTCGCTCCATCCCATCTTTTGCGTCACGAACGCATCGATGCCCGCCTGTTGGTAGAACTCGGGCATGTCCCAGTTGTAGCCGAACGAATCCGGGTTCCACCCGATCGTGACGTTCGCGCCGAGTTTTTGCTTGAAGTAGCGCTTCGAGTATAGCAAGTGCCGCATCCACGATTCGCCGCCGGGCAGATTGCAATCGGGTTCCACCCACATCCCGCCCACGACTTCCCACCGACCGTCTTTCACCCGCTGCTGAATGCCTTTGAACACCTCGGGATATTTTTGCTCCATCCAATCGTAATAGGCCGCGGCGCTTTGGGTGTACGTAAAGTCAGGGCGCTCGTCCATCATTTTTAATACCGATCCGAACGTGTTGTGAACTACTTCGACCGTCTCCAAATCCCTCCACAACCATGCCGCATCGATGTGCGCATTCGAATCGAAATAGAGCGTGTATTTTTTCGCATACGCCGAGACCGCTTTCAGCTTATCGGTCATCGCCGCCAGCGACGCTTTGAACTGATCGTACGAACCGTTGGCAAGCGTCGAAAGATCGAGCGAGGCGGCTGCATCCTGCAACTGCGCGTTGAGCTTTGTCTTTTCCGCTTTATCCATCTTCGATTTATCGATTCCCGGATCTTCGCGCTTGAACGCATTCGTCTGGTAGGTATCGAAACTCAACAGCTTTTGCGCCGCGCGAAGACTCAACGAATAATCGTCGATCAACTGCCGTACTTCCTTCAAATTCTCGGATTGAATTTGCGCCCGAAGCAATCGCAGCGGCCCGCCGGTATTGATTGCGCGAATCACGAGTTCAAATTTCTGTCCCGGCTTCGCGTCTTTCGTCAGCTCGAACTCCCCATCCCACGGAAAATATCCTTTGCTCTCGCCGTTCACCCAGAGGTAACCGTAATCATCCACCGAGACAAGGAACTTAAACGAGCCGCTTACGGGCTTTCCAAGAATCATACTTGGTATTGTAATTTCCTTCCGCATCCAGCACGAATCGATCTTCAGATTCTGCCCGATGGTGATCGTCTCCCACTTCGAATCGTCATACACGATCTGCCTTGGGTCGCCCGGAAGCTCACCCGAGTGGAGATCGGGACTGCACTTCCAGTTATCGAACGACGCCATCGTCATCGAATCCATCACCGCCACTAACTTATCCACGTTGCTTGGAGGCGCCTTTGTTTTCGTTTGATCCTGTGCTACAAGAACCAACGGGATA
>DATGFY010000009.1:0-5012 GCA_035308785.1 Bacteroidota bacterium
ATCAGCGGTTCAAATCTTTTACTAGCCACTCGCCATTCGGCACTAACCACTAGCCACTCCTAAAATCCCCGAAATTCCCTCAAATTAACCCTCAAATTTTCTCCATTTTGGCAGATTCCGCGAAATCCATTGACTTTTACCCAATAATTTCTTAACTTTACATATTTTCCGTCAGTGTGTGAACGCATAAGCGTGGTCCTTTTCCGTCACCATACGCGCACAGAGCATGAAGAAATTGATCTTTGATGATTTTCAACCCAACGCCGGAGGCAGAATTGTCATTGAAGAGGATCGCGCACCATCACCGCCAGTACAAAAACCGCTCGTAACTCGACCGGCGATACAGGCGGGCTCGCCTGCCGTCATTTTGGCGGGGAACCCTTCTTTTGTTATTAAACAGGAGGGGTCCGAACCGCAAGAGGTTCCAGCGGTAGTTAAGAAGATTGCAACCTTCAAGCCGGAAAAAATCTCTATGCCACGCGAACTCCAAATAACCGATTTTTTCGATATTGATTCGCCCCTCGGCAAGGCCGAATCGGAGCCGCGCGCAGAGTTCGATTTTCTGCTGAAGAAAGTCCTCACCCTGGTGAAGGACGTCGTCTTCGCGCATTCGGTCGCGTTCTTCTGGGCCAACCGCGATAAAGGACACATGGTGTTGGAATCGTTCGTTTCGGATAGCTCAGTGTTCATGCGCACCAAACGCTTCCCCATGGGACACGATTTGTGCAGCAAGATTTCGGAAAGCGGCAAGCCCGAATTGCTGACCGAGGTCAACCCGCTGTCGGAATTTGAGATGCTTCCGTATTACGATTCGCCAGCGCATGTCAAATCGTTCATCGGCGCGCCTGTGTTTTTCTCGCAAGGCGCAGTTGGCGCAGCGGCGAAACCCGTTGCGGTTCTCGCAGCCGATAGCATTGTGGCGGGAGCGTTCGGCTCGGAAACACTGATTCTCCTCGGGCAGTTCACGAAATTGCTCTCCGGGTTGATTAACGATTACACCCAGAAGTACGATCTCCTGATCGATTCCGAACTGCTTTCGGCGATTGAGCGGATCGATGACCGGGCGAAGGAAAACTTTACACTGCAGAACGTCACCACCGCGCTGGCAGATGAAAGCTCGAAGATGGTGGCGATGGATTACCTCAGCATTGTCTTGTTCGATGACAAGCGCGCATCGTGGATGGTGAAGAAAGTCCTCAACCGCACGCACGATGAGTATGTGCCGGTTGAGCAGCCGATCGATTTCCCGCACAGTATCGCGGCGCAAACGATCAAGAACAATTACCACTCGATGGTCGATGCCCAAAGCACCGTTTCGCTGCCGCGCTACCATACGGGCGAGAACTTTGGAACGAACGGCGCGTTTTTATCGTTGCCGATTAGCTCGGCAAATAAATGCTACGGCAGTTTAAACGTCGAACGCCGTGAAAAAGTCCTCTTTACGCCGCAGGATATACGCAGTCTGAAAATTCTCGCCTCGCAAGCGGCGGGTTTGCTGGAAATCCTCTATATGAACGACCTCATCGATGAATATGTTATTATCGATGAAAAGACCGGCGTTTGCTCGAAGAAATATTTCACCCAGCGGTTGGATGAGGAACTTCACCGCGCCGATGATGGCGGCACCGATTTGTCATTGTTGCTCGTCGGAGTCGATCATCACAACGAACTGCACGAACGTTTCGGCCGCGATGGCTTCGATCGTGTGATGGGTTCGCTGGCGAAAGCCATCCGCTCCAGCGTCCGCTCGTACGATTTGGTCGGAAGGGTGGATGTCAACAAATTTGCAGTCGTGCTCATCCGCACCACGGCAAACGAAGCGTACCTCTGGTCTGAGAAAATCCGCAAGACGGTCTCCGGCAACGTCATCGAACTCGATGGCAAGAATTTTTCTGTAACCATTAGCGCCGGAGTAGCCGGTGCGCAAGAAGGCATCACCCGCGATGAGTTGTTAAATAATGCCGTCGCCGTCTTAGAAAAAGCCGTCACCGCCGGCGGCAACGCTGTAAGGGTTTACTAGGCTTCGCCCCCTCTCCTCGCAGGAGAGGGCTGGGGTGAGGTCATCGCGTAATACGTGTCATCCCGTGATGCTTCTGCACGGGATCCAGAAACAATGTCATTCTGAGCAAAGCGAAGAATCTCTGCTCCTCAAGTTAAGCAGTACGATTGTCGTATAGGGCGTGCGTTAAAAGCGTAACTCACCCCCTACCCCTCTCTTGCGAAGAGAGGGGAGTAACGAATTATTAACAACATACATTCATTGGAGAAATAAAGTACCATGGCAAAACAGCAAACATTTGCAGACAAAGCAACCAAAGCGGCAGCACAGCATGGCAGCAAATGCCCCAAGTGCGGCGCAATCAAACAGAACATCCTTTACGTCGCCTCCGAGCCCTCGAAGCACGGAAGCGTCCGTTTCAGCCACAGACGCGTCGCCGTCTGCCAGTGCAACGAAAAAGAGATCTATTCGTAAAACAATAGTAGGGAGATCGCGGAGCGCCCCATGCGCTCGGCATCGCTTGCCCCCATTACCATTGTCTGGGAAAACTCTTTCCGGAAAAATAACGTTGTGAATTACGAATAGCGGTTCTACGTTCAGAACCGTATTATAAGGGTGTTGACGCAATTATGAGCATTACGAAACTGAGCAAACAATTTACCAATAGAGAGAGCCAGTCGCTCGATAAGTACCTGCAAGAAATCGGCAAGGTCGAGCTTCTTACTCCCGATGCAGAAATCGATCTTGCCCAGCGCATCAAGCGCGGCGATCAAAAGGCGCTGGAAAAACTTACCAAGGCCAACCTCCGCTTCGTCGTGAGCGTGGCCAAGCAGTACCAGAATCAGGGATTATCCCTGGGCGATCTGATCAACGAGGGCAACCTCGGCCTGATCAAAGCGGCAAAGCGGTTCGATGAGACCCGTGGATTTAAGTTCATCTCGTATGCCGTGTGGTGGATTCGCCAATCGATTTTGCAGGCGCTTGCAGAGCAGAGCCGCATCGTGCGCCTCCCGCTCAACCGCGTCGGCGCATTAAATAAGATCGGCAAAGCGTTCAGCACATTAGAGCAAGAGTTCGAACGCGAACCCAGCGCCAGCGAGCTCGCCGAAGAGCTCGATATGTCGCTCTTCGAGGTCTCCGATACGCTGAAGATCTCCGGCCGCCATCTCTCCATGGATGCCCCGTTCGCGCAAGGTGAAGACAACCGCCTCCTCGACGTCATCCAGGACGAGCGTACGCCGCTCCCAGATCACGAGCTGATCAAAGAATCGCTCAGCAAGGAAGTCGAACGCGCGCTCGGCACGCTCACCGAGCGTGAAGCGGAAGTCATCCGATTGTATTTCGGTCTCGGCCGCGAACATTCGTTGACGCTTGAAGAGATCGGCGAGAAATTTCAGCTCACCCGCGAGCGCGTCCGCCAGATCAAAGAAAAAGCGATCCGCCGCTTGCGGCATGCATCTCGCAGCAAGCACCTTCGCGCGTATCTTGGCTAATAACCAATGATCAAGCACCCCGCCAAAAAGACGGCGGGTCTGCGACAATAACCAAACAAATGCTAATGTCGAATATCGAATGAACCTCATTCGACGATTTGGTATTTGCGGTTTGAATTTTGTTTGGTTATTGGTGCTTGGTTATTGGTTATTTTATTTGGCCGGTTGTGCTTCGGTGCCGAGATATCGCATTGTCACCAAACGCGAAGTCCCTCCTGCAGTAAAAGAAGAAGTCAACGAAGAATCCACCACCAACGATTGCCGCGTTAATTCCCGCAATGTTATCCCGACCCTAAAGACCGCGTCCACCGATACCAAGATTGATAAAAGCAAGATGCTTGACGGCATCGATCACATGATCGGCACCCCGTACAGTTGGGCCGGTACGAACGAAGACGGCATCGATTGTTCCGGGTTTGTTTGCAAGATTTTCCGCGAAGTCCTCGGCGTACTCCTCCCGCATTCCGCGGTGGAACAATACCAGATGAGCTCGCTCGTCCCATCGGGACAGGAAGAATTCGGCGACCTGGTCTTCTTCAATACCAACGGACAATCCGTTTCGCACGTCGGCATATACTTAGGTAAAAGTTTTTTCGCTCACGCCAGCGTCTCCGAAGGCGTTACCATCTCCTCCCTTGAAAGCTCATACTATAAGAAGCATTATGTCAACACCCGCAGATGCTGCAAATAGCGGAATAACCAATAATCAATCCGCCTGCGGCTGACCAATAACCAAGCAATACCAAAACCAATTCTTATAATTGTGCCCCTCTCTTTTTAAGAGAGGGGATGGGGAGAGTTCTCAAGCGTTGCGCATTGCGGATCAGCCCGCGTTTTCGCTCATTTGTATATTGAAATTTAGGATTTGTTTGGTTATTGGTACTTGATTATTGGTTATTCCCTCGCGGCTCTTGGTTATTGAAACGTAAACTTTTATATTATTATCGAAACACAATAATATCGTAACTCCAGTGCCAATTCTGCCGATTCACATGTATGGAAGGGACGTGCTTCGCAAAAAAGCAAAGCCGGTCCGCCAAATTACGCCCGAAGTTATCGAGCTCGTTATCGATATGTTCGAAACCATGCGCAACGCTGATGGGATCGGCCTGGCCGCGAACCAGGTCGGGCAACTCCAGAGCGTCATCGTCATCGATATCTCCGGCATCGAAGAATACAAAGACATGAATCCACTGACGCTTATCAACGCGAAGGTCGTTGAAGGCGAAGGCACATCGACGGTGGAAGAAGGGTGCCTCAGCATTCCCGAAGTCCGCGATGAAGTCGAGCGCCCCGAACGCATTGTTGTCGAGTTCATGGACGTCGATGGAAAGAAAATAGAAATGGAAGCGAACGGCCTGCTCGCACGCGTTGTCCAGCACGAAATCGATCACGTCAATGGCATCCTCTTCCTCGATCATCTTTCAAAAGAGAAGAAAAAACTGCACCAACCCCGGCTGAAAGAGATTCGCAAGGGCGAAGTAGAGACCGAGTACCCCGTCGTCAGCGCGGCAGAAACC
>DATGFY010000010.1:0-2714 GCA_035308785.1 Bacteroidota bacterium
ACGGGCTTTCTTTTCCGGGCTGAGTGAGTGTGCCGCGATATTCGCGAATCTGATCGCCGGTGAGATCGCAGACAAATGCTTTACCCTTGTTGATGAGTTGCACAGCGTAATCGTACAGCTTGCCGAAATAGTCTGACGCGAAATACTCGCGGTCTTCCCAATCGAAGCCGAGCCAGCGCACGTCCTCTTTGATCGAATCGACGTATTCCACATCTTCTTTGCTGGGGTTCGTATCATCGAAGCGGAGGTTTGTCTTTCCTCGAAATTCCTTGGCGAGACCGAAGTTCAGGCAGATCGATTTAGCATGGCCGATGTGAAGATAACCGTTCGGTTCGGGAGGAAAGCGGGTATGCACCCTTCCTTCGAACTTATTGGTCTTCATATCCTCATCGATGATCTGTTCGAGGAAATGACGTTGTTCTGGTGCGGCCAATTCGGGTGTTGCTAGATTATTTTTTTCTTCGATTGTCATGATTTGTATTAATACCTACCAAATAATGGTAACAAAAAGCAAACTGCCTGTCATCCTAAGCCCTCGATAAAAACATTCGAGGATAAACTCCGCGAGGGATCTCTGGAGGTAATTGATACGAATACCGTGGGAGATTCTTCGCTTCGCTCAGAATGACAACCCTAACCTTTTATCGTCTCGATTGCATTTTGGATTCGCCTAATCGTTTCGTCCTTGCCGATGATGGAAACGATGTCGAATACCCCCGGACCGCCGCCAACGCCGGAGACAGCAAGGCGCAAGGGATGAATAAGCTTGGCATTTTCGATTTTCAATGACTCAGCGACCCGATGCAGGGCTTGCTCGAATCCCTCCTTCGTCGAATCAGGGAGTTGCTTGAACGAATCTGCCAGGGCGGTCAACTCGGCAGCCGATTCCGGCTTCCAGCGCTTCTTGACTACTTCCGGATCGTACTCAGTCGGCGGCTGAAAGAAATAGAAACCGTTATCCACATACTCATTAATGAATGAAACGCGCTCGCGCATGGCAACAATTACCTTTGAAAGGTAATCGTCGTTGAAATTATTTTTTCCATATTTCTCGACGAGCAATTTCTTTAAAATTGAAAGAACCTCGGCATCGGTTTTTTTCCGTAGATGCTCGAAGTTCATCCAATCGAGTTTCTTGTGGTCAAAGACAGCTCCCGACTTATTAACGCGATCTAATGAAAATTGCGTGACCAGTTCTTCAAGCGAAAACAACTCCTGCTCCGTGCCGGGGTTCCAGCCGAGCAATGCGACAAAATTTACGAGCGCATCAGGCAAATAACCTTTCTTTCGGTAATCCTCCACTGCAACATCTCCTTGCCGCTTGCTTAGTTTAGAACGATCTGGATTAAGGAGTAACGGCAAATGCGCAAACTGCGGTAAATCCCATCCGAAGAACTGGTATAACAAAACATGCTTCGGCGTGCTGGACAGCCATTCCTCGCCGCGGATGACGTGCGAGATTTCCATCAGGTGGTCATCGACGACGTTTGCAAGGTGGTATGTCGGGTAACCGTCGGATTTCATAATTACCTGATCGTCGAGTCGGTCGCTTTCGAACTCGACATTGCCGCGAATAATATCATTAAAAGAAACTTTTGCGCCGTCGGGCACTTTCATCCGAATAACAGCGGGCAAACCGTTCTTAAGATTTTGCTCAATCTGAGCCGGAGTTAACTTCAAACAGGTTCGGTCGTATTTCGGAGAGATCTTTGCTTTCTCCTGTTGCTTGCGCATTTCATCAAGCCGTTCCGAAGTACAGAAACAACGGTATGCCTTGCCCGATTGGAGAAGCATCTCCGCGTGCTGTTTGTACAAATCGAGACGTTCCGATTGGACGTAAGGACCTTTTGCTCCGCCCTTCTTCGGACCTTCATCGTACACCAAGCCAACCCAGTGAAGCGTTTCAATCAGGTTCTCTACTGCGCCTTCCACATAGCGGCTCCGATCGGTGTCTTCGATCCGAAGGATGAAAACACCGTTATTCTTCCGCGCGAAGAGATAATTGTAGAGCGCAGTCCGCAGCCCGCCGACATGCAAGAAGCCCGTCGGGCTGGGGGCAAACCGCACCCGCACTGTGTTCGATTGATTCATGAAGTGAAAATAAAAAATCCCCGAAAGGGGACCTGAATTGTTCAAAATCGCAATACAAACTATGTGAATTTACGAATTTATGCGAGCAAAGGCAAAAGGTGAATTTTTGATTTGCGATTTTTGATTTTCGAATAGGCAAGAAGGATTTAGGTTCTCTGCGACCAAAAAGCGAATCAACTTCATAAATTGCCTTTCCTCCAATAAATTCGTACTTTTAATTGCTTCTAAGTTAAGCTGAATCCACGGAGAGGTGGGTGAGTGGCTTAAACCAGCGGTTTGCTAAACCGCCATACCGGGTTAACTGGTATCGAGAGTTCAAATCTCTCCCTCTCCGCTTCTTTTCGAAGTAATCTCCCCCTCAATCGTTGTATTTATCTTACAGCACTAAACCATGCATATCCTCATTACAGGCGCCACCGGAATGGTTGGCGAAGAAGTTGTCCGGCAGGCGATTCTCGATCCGGGAATTGACCGGATTACTGCGCTGGTGCGCAGACCGCTCGAGTTATCCCACGCCAAGCTTGAGGTTGTGGTTCATTCCGATTTTCTCCGGTACGACGGCCTGACCGACCTTTTCCGAAAATGCGACGCATGCTTATGGTGCCTGGGGATTTCGCAGACGC
>DATGFY010000011.1:0-13628 GCA_035308785.1 Bacteroidota bacterium
GATAAAACCTCAAACCGGCTCGGCACGCTTGATGTCGGCGTATCTGCAAATACCCGGTTGTACGGCATCGTACAGCCGAATATGTTCGGCGTCGCCGCAATCCGCCATACGCTGCAGCCATCGCTCTCGCTCACCTACCGCAAGCAGATCGTCGAGGAGGCGTTCTCGCCAAAACAAATGCTGCTCGGCTTATCGCTGGGGAATATTTTTGAAATGAAAACGATTCCGGACTCGGCAAACAAGGAAGGAACAAAAATCACCTTGATGAATTTGGGCGCATCGCTATCGTACGATTTGGCGGCAGACAGCATGCATTTTTCCGATCTGGGTCTTAATGCGCGCACGGCAATCGGCAACATATTGAATATCGGCACCACGGCGGATTTCGATCTATATAAGCTCGTCGAAACCTCGCCGGGGGTTTATACGCGGGTGAATCAGTTCGAGGCCTCGGGCGGGCGGCTTGTGCGCTTGCGAAGCTATACGTTTTCGATATCGACATCGCTTTCGGGCTCTGCAAAAGAATCCGGTCATACGGAGGAGGTTCCGAACAATCCTTCGCAGGACACATCGACGCAGCACCACATGAAGTCCGGATTCATCGGCCTGTACGACAACGAAGAGCCGAATTTTAATATCCCGTGGAGCTTGTCGCTCGGGTTCGATTTTTCCGAAACCAAAGATCCTCCCCTCCCGCAGCGCTCAGCCAACATGCAGGCCGATCTCAGTTTTAACTTAACGCAGAATTGGAAAATCTCCGGCCAGGCAAGTTACGACGTGCTCAACCGGCAGGTCGCGGCCCCCAGCGTTGTCATTACCCGCGATCTTCACTGCTGGATTATGGATTTCACCTGGGTCCCGACCGGCCCCTACCGCAATTATCAATTCAACATCCACATCAAGTCGCCGCAATTGCAGGATATCAAGCTGACGAAATCGGGGAGTGATAACGATTTGCGGTGATTTGAAGCCAACTCGCGCGCTTGTCAGAAACTCTCTCCCCTATTGTACAATTTCAGGATTTCAATTATATTGGAGGGAGGAAGAAATTATGACAAACCAGTTGATCTTACAAAAACTCAAGCGAATCGAGAAGGAGCTTCGTGTCTTGCGCCAGCCAAAAGCAATTGTCCCGAAGATGATTGTCGATGAAGGAATCCTTCGTCAAGCCACAGGCGCGATTTTCGATTTTGATATCGAGAAATTTGTTACGGCCAAAGACTTGCGCGCATGGAAGTCGTAATAGATTCGCACGCACTCTTCTGGTTCATCACAAACAATTCCAAGCTATCCGAGAGAGCAAAGAAGGCAATTCAAGAAGCGTCGGTTGTCGTCGTTCCATCCATCGTCGTGATGGAGATTCTCTATATCTTTGAGAAACACAACTTGGCCCACCGATTCGTTGATTTCCTGGGCGAACTGAAAGTCCGAAAGTATCTTATTTATCCCCTCGATATAGAAGTCATTGCGCAAACAGTAGCTATCCCGCACGATCTCGAAATGCATGACCGGATTATTCTCGCAACTGCCCAACTCATAGATGCACCGTTGCTTACCAAGGATCGGGAAATAAAGAAGTATTACTCAAAAACGATAGGCTGGTGAACATCCTTCAATTGACGATGCCGAAGAATTCCACTTCGTGTTAACTCTTTTCCCCCTTCAAAAACTTTTCGCACACCGCCATATCTTCCTCGCTGCCCAAGAACACCGGCGTATGTTGATGGAGCGAGGTTGGCTTCACATCCAGCAATCGCTGGGTTCCGTCGGTCGCTTTGCCGCCGGCTTGCTCGATAATATATGCCATCGGATTGCATTCGTACATTAACCTTAGTTTGCCGTTGGGGTTTTTCTTGTCGCCCGGGTAGGCAAATATCCCTCCATATAATAGTGTGCGGTGCGCATCGCCCAGCATTGTGCCAATGTAACGAAGCGAGTAGGGTCTGCCCGACGCTTTATCGTCCTCCTTCAGATAGGTAATATACTTCTGCACCTCAGGATTCCAGTTGCGGAAATTCCCTTCGTTCATGCTATAGATTCTGCCTTTCTTCGGCATGCGGATGTTTTCGTGCGAGAGCAGAAATTCTCCCACCGTCGGATCGAGCGTGAAGCCGTGCACTCCGCGTCCGGTTGAATAAACAAACATCGTGCTTGTTCCGTAAATGATATACCCCGCTGCTACCTGCTTGTACCCCGGTTGCAGGCAATCTTCAAGGGTTCCCCTCGTTCCTTCGGGCGTCACGCGCCGATAGACGCTAAAGATAGTTCCTATGGTAATATTTGCATCGATGTTGGATGACCCATCGAGCGGATCATAGAGCAGCACATACTTTCCTTGCGGGTACTGGTCGGGAATGTGCAAAATGTCTTCGTTCTCTTCCGAAGCCATGACGCAGATATGCCCGCCGTGATCCATCGCTTTATAGACAGTCTCATCGGCGAAGACGTCGAGCTTCTTCACTACATCGCCGGTGGGATTGATGCTTCCCGTTGATCCCAGGATGTTCACCAATCCCGCCTTGCTCACCTCGCGCCAGACAAGTTTTGCGGCAAGGGCGAGATCGTGCAACAGAGCGGAAAAATCTCCGGTCGCTTGCGGATACATCCGTTCCTGCTCGTTGATGAACCGCTCCAATGTCATGAATTTGAGTGTCGATGGCATGAATTTCTCTATAAGTATTGTTGACAAGCAGCAATAATTGTAACAAAAAATGTAGCGAAATGACCTTCCACTTGCAACAGCTCGCAGATGGGAATAGACTCGCTTGCGGCGAGGTTTGAACGACTTACGATCAAAAACTTGAGAGTTCGCGCTTCTTTGGGAGTAGCAATTCTTGCCGAATTTCGGTATATTTTTGAGCGCAATGATATATTTTTGCTCAATTTCTTCATTGCCTATCCAATATTGATCAGCCATGAAAATCATCGTCTGCGTTAATCACGTTCCCGATACCGAAACCAAAGTCAAGGTCGCGCCCGATAACAAATCGATCGACCGCGCCGGAGTCAATTTCATGCTCAGCCCGTACGATGAGTTTGCGGTTGAAGCAGCGTTGAAACTTAAGGAGCAATTCGGCGGCGAAACGATTGCCATGTCGCTTGGCGGCGATACGCACAAAGAAACTCTTCGCAAGGCCTTGGCCATGGGAATCGAAAAGGCAGTGCTGTTGAAAGACGATGCCGTCCGCGATTCGTATAGTGTTGCCCGCGCTCTCGCCGATGAGCTGAAGACCATGTCGCCCGATTGCGTCCTCTTCGGGAAGCAATCAATCGATTATTACGATGAGCAGATCCCCGGTCTTGTTGCCGAATTTCTCGGATTCCCCTCCGTCAGCGTCATCGTTAAGCTTGAAGCGAAGGATGGCCACATTACCTGCGAGCGCGAGATCGAAGGCGGCCACGAGACCGTTGAAACGAAATTCCCCGTCGTCCTTTCCGCGCAAAAGGGACTGAACGAGCCGCGCTACCCTTCATTGAAGGGCATCATGGCTGCGAAAACCAAACCGATCGAGGAGAAGAAGCCCGCCGCCTACTCGGCGCTTGTTGAAGTCCTCGACATGAAGAAGCCGCCGCCGAAAGCAGCCGGCAAGATCATTGGGACCGATAAAACCGCAGTGCCCGAGCTTGTCCGCCTTCTCCACGAAGAAGCGAAGGTGATCTAATGAACGTTGTAGCATTCGCCGAACAGCGCGAAGGAAAGTTTAAGAAAGTCGCCTTCGAGGTCGTTCAGACTTCCAAGAAATTTGCCGATCAGCTTGGCGCATCGCACGTCACCGTAGCCATTGGTGATAACCTCTCCTCCGCATTGGCTCTGTTAGCGCCCTACGGCGCCTCGAAAGTCATTACCGCAGAAGATCCCCGGCTGCAGCAATACTCAACGACCGCCTACGCTAAAGTTCTTGCCGAGATCGCCAAACGCGAAAAGGCGGACATCATTTTCCTGCCGGCAAGCCAGATGGGCAAAGACCTCGCGCCGCGGATCGGCGCAAAACTTGAAGCGGGCATCGCAGCGGATTGCGTTGCGCTCAACCTCAAGGGGGCGGATATCATCGCTACGCGCCCCGTCTATGCGGGCAAGGCGTTGATCGATGTCGTTGTAAAATCTGCCGTGAAGATATTCACGCTTCGGCCGAACGTGTTCACTGCAACGCCGGGATCAGCCGGTACTATCGCTTCGGAAAAAGCGACTGTTGAGTTAACCGACGCCGATTTTACCTCGAAAGTTACGCATGTCTCCGTTAATGCCGGCAGACCGGACGTTACCGAGGCAAGCATTATCGTTTCCGGAGGGCGCGGCCTCAAGGGACCCGAGCATTTTCATCTTGTGGAATCTCTTGCGGATACGCTCGGCGCGGCAGTTGGCGCATCGCGCGCCGTGGTCGATGCCGGATGGCGTCCGCATGATGAGCAGGTGGGTCAGACGGGAAAAACTGTTTCCCCATCGCTGTATATTGCCTGCGGAATATCGGGCGCAGTCCAGCATCTTGCGGGTATGTCCTCTTCTAAGTATATTGTAGCTATCAACAAAGATAAAGATGCGCCGATATTTCAAGTCGCAGATTACGGAATTGCCGGCGATCTGTTCGAGGTCATCCCAGCATTGAACGAAGAGCTGAAGAAATCTCTCGGCAAATAGGAAACAGACGTTTGTCATTCTGAGCACGAACGCGAAAGCGTTCACGAAGAATCTCCCACCGTTCGGATACAACTACCGGCGGAGATTCTTCGTCCCGTTAAAAAGCAACGGGACTCAGAATGACAACAGCATATATGAAATGATTTGTGGAAAAAATTCAAGTAGATATTTTAGGTCTTTCGACAAGTCCATCGAGCGGCGGCGCGTATGCCTTGATCCTCAAGGAGATCGGCGGCAACCGCCGTCTTCCGATTATCATCGGCGCGTTCGAAGCTCAATCGATTGCCCTCGAAATGGAAGGCATTAAGCCGCCGCGTCCGCTGACGCACGACTTGATGAAGAACATCATCGATACGTTCGGCACGGCTCTATCGGAAATTCTCATCAACGACCTCCGCGACGGCACCTTCTACGCAAGAATTTCGCTCGACAGTCAGGAGATTGATTCGCGCCCCAGCGATGCTATTGCTTTAGCGGTGCGCTACGGCGTTCCGATTTACGTTGCCGATAAGGTAATGGAGGAAGCATCGTTCCTGCCCGAAAACGAAGAGCAAGCCGAAAATCCCGAAGGCGGCGCCACCGGCACAACCTCCGCGAAGCCCAAAGAAGCCAAGCTCACCAAGATCGAAGCGCTCCGCGCCCAGTTGCAGGAATCAATCGAACGGGAAGATTACGAAAAAGCCGCCCACATCCGCGACGAGATCCGCAAGTACGAAGCCAAGCACCCTAGCGGCAGCACCACTTCGTAGAATCGGCAGCCGCAATCCGCCGCGGCGGATCAGGTTGTGTATGGTTGTTAAACAAAAAAAGGTCGGCTACTAAGCCGACCTTTTTCATTTTCAATACTCGTCATTGCGAGCGTTAGCGAAGCAATCTCGAATCTGCTCGTATTATGGCAGGAGATTGCTTCGTCACTTCGTTTCTCGCAATGACAAACTAAGAGGCGTACCTATCGAACAACCCGGTAATCATATCCGCTACTTCTTCGGGCATGTGCATTTCGATATCGGAGCGGTGGATCATCTGCACCAGCTTCCCATCCCTCAACAAGCCGAACGACGGCGATGACGGCGGCATTCCGGTAAAATACGAACGCGCCCGCGCGGTCGCTTCGCGATCGGTCGAGGCAAACACTGTCGCAATCACATCGGCCTTCACAGGATGGTTCATTGCCATCCGCAATGCCGGACGGGCAATTCCGCCTGCGCATCCGCACACCGAATTCACAAAAATGAGCACTGTTCCCTTAGTCGTTGTCACAAGATCGTCAACCTCCTGCGGCGTTTTTAGCTCCGTTACGCCAGACCGGAGGACTTCATCTTTCATTTGCTGCGTCAATACATCGTACATTTAGCCAATTTCCTTTCAGTATTCACTATAATATACAAAATTGTCGGGTAATTTTTGAATGGGGATGTCACAATCCAAATCGTCTCCCCTCTCTCTTGAGAGAGGGGCCGGGGGTGAGTTGCTTTGGCTGGAGCACCAGTTGACCTTTATTCGAAATCAAGACTCTTTCCACACTCTCCGTTCTTGCTCCGTTTGCATCTTGAACTCACCCCGTCCCGCGAATCTTCGATTCGCGTGCCACCCCTCTCTCAAGAGAGAGGGGAACGCCTTACACTTTCGCCTTCAACACCGCATCGTGCTGTTCTTTGCGAAAATGTTCATAATGCTCGGCAATTCGCGGATACTTGAGTGCGAGGATCCTCAGCGCGAGGAGCGCCGCGTTGGCCGCGCCATCGATCGCAACCGTTGCCACCGGAACACCCTTCGGCATCTGCACCATCGAGAGGAGAGAATCGAGCCCTTGCAGCGATTTCGATTTGATCGGCACGCCGATCACCGGCAGATTCGTCTTGGCGGCGATGACGCCGGCAAGATGCGCTGCGCCGCCGGCGGCAGCGATGATCACTTCGATGCCGTTGCCCGCGGCCGCTGCAGCGTATGCGAGCGTTTCATCCGGCGTGCGGTGCGCCGAGAGGACGAGAAATTCGCATCGCACATTGAATTCTGTGAGCATCTCGCGCGCGGGGTTCATCGTTTCGGCGTCCGATGCGCTGCCCATAATGATGCCGACTAATGCTTTTTCAGTAGTTGATTTCTTTGCCATTGCTAATTCTAATAATTAAGGGTTGAACATAGTTGATTGTCATTCTGAACGAAGCAAAGCGAAGTGAAGAATCTCCCACAGTTCGGTTACCTCAAACCGCGGAGATTCTTCGCTTACGCTCAGAATGACGTGCTTCAGTATTCTCTATTCCGCCGCCCGCCGCAACCGGTCCATCACTGCCGCGCCGACGCCCGTTTCGGGTATCGCTTCGACAAGGATCACTGCAACGCCCATCGTATCAAGTGCGCGCAAGGAAGCGAACAATTCATGCGGATACTCTTCCGGCCGCACGACGATCGACGACACGCGGTCTCCGGCAATCTGCGCAAACGCAGGGCTGTGGACAATGCATCCCGCACCGGTATCATCCGATCCAACGTTAACCCAAAGACGCTTGAACAAATCAGTATCGCCTTCGGGCACCAAAACTACTCTGGCCCGGGGCGCATAATGCCGGTAGCGCGTCCCCGGCGAATGTTTCAACTCATCGGCGCTCGTCGCACGCCGGGCGGGTCCCGCTATTTTCTCAATCGCCTCGCGCGGCAATCCGCCGAGACGTAAGATTACCGGTTCCGTTCCGGTTACATCGACGACAGTCGATTCGACGCCGATGGAAGTCGGACCGGCATCTAAGATCAAATCAATCTCGCCGCCTAGATCTTCGGCGACATGCTCGGCAGTCGTTGGGCTTGGCCGGCCGGATTTGTTGGCGCTTGGTCCCACAATCGGCGAACGCAGTGAGCGGATCAACTCTAACGCGACTTGATGGTTCGGCATTCGCACTGCTACCGTGGAAAGCCCGCCTGTAACGCTTCTTGGTATTTCCGGCTTCGCATCAACAACCAGCGTCAGAGGTCCGGGGAAATACGCATCGGCGAGCTTCCACGCCAGCGGCGTAACCGATCTGCTCAATTCCGCCAACTGGCCCTTCTCGGCAATATGCACGATGAGCGGATTATCCGTTTGACGTCCCTTCACGCGAAAAACATCGGCCACTGCGGCGGGATTCATTGCGTTGGCGCCGAGGCCATAGACGGTTTCGGTGGGAAACGCCACCAACCCGCCTTCGCGCAAAATCTGGGCCGCTTCTTCTATCGCGCGCGAATCGGGAGCGTTCGCATCGACTTCAACTGTCCTCGTCCCAAACATCTTACCGATGCGATGCCTTTACCATGTAAATGTCGCAGTTGCCATGGCGCGGCGATGAAGCAGTGAACCGCCCACGATTTCGTAATGCACGTTGTCGAACAGGTTATCGACGTTCAATCCAAGTCCGATCATTTTGGTTGCCTGATACTGTCCCGCAAAATTCAGCGTGGTATATGAATAAATCTCTCCGCGGAATATGCCTGATTTCCAACGGTACTCGGGCACATACCGAACGCTGAGATTAAGCGTATAATTCTGACGGCTTTTGTAGGTGATTCCGCCATTAATCTTGTTTTGCGGGGTGTTGGCGAACAAACTGTCGTATGCGGGTTCCACAACACCGCTGGTATCGAACCGCGCATAGTTTGCATCGATGATCCATTCGTCAGTAACGTAATAATTTACTCCCGCTTCGAAGCCGAACTCATTCACGCTGCCGCCATTGGTGTACGAATAAATCGTCCGCGCAACTGAATCTCCGGGAAGCACGTACGTGCCAAATCCCGGATAACGCGGATTCACGCCGGGATCGAGATCGGAAATAAAATTCTTGAGCGTATTGTAATAGCCATCGAGCGTAAGGAACACCGAGTTAGCATAGACCCCTTGGTAGCCGATTTCATAGCCGGTGATTTTTTCGACATCCAACGACGGATTGCCGATGAATGCCAGATGCGCGGGCTGATCCTGCGTCACGTGCAGAAATAAATTATTCAGCGCAGGAGATTCGAACGCTTGATTAACGCTGAACCGGAGAGAATGATCGGGAGCGAATTTCCACACCACTGCGGCCTTTGGCGAGAATTGCGATGCATGCAGCGTGCTTTTATCCCAGCGCGCCGCGCCGATAAGTTTCACCGTAGAAGTGGCCTGGTATTCTAATTGACTGTACGCCGCTTCGGAGTTGTCGTCGTGCGGGCCCATCATGAGCGTGCCATTGGTATTGATCGTTTGGTACCGAATCGAAGCGCCGGCAATGAGGAAGAACCTCTCGTCGAACACTTGATGGCGGTATTGCGCTTCAGCCTGACTAATGAACGAATGCTCATCGAGCGGCAATCCGGTCGAGAGCGATATCTGCGGCGTCTGCGAGTTGCGCGCGGCGCCATACACTTGCGCGTAAAACGATTCGCTGGAATAGCTTGCCCGCGCCCACGGCTTCAGAGCATCCGGCACCTGCACCCTGCCGATTCCGGTCACGATTGTTTCGTTCCTCACATCAGTAGCCCCGGCTTCGATTGTGGAAGTCGCTCCGCCCTCAAAATTGTAATCTGCTCGAGCGGAACCATACGTCGAAGATATCGGCGAGGTGGAAAGTGGCCATACTTCCTTATTGAAGAAGGGTGAAAGGGCTGAATACTCCAATGGCAAACTGGTTCGCGAGACAGCCCAACTATCGCCTTGCAATCTGCCGACATTCACCTTATACGACCACGCGCCGGACGCCCATGCCTCGCGTAAATCGGTGCGGAAACTGCTCAAATCGCCGCCGCCGAGCGTTAATTTCGTTCCGAGGATGTCGTTCGGGCTTGGCGTCAGGATGTTTATCACGCCGTTAAAGGCGTTCGCGCCATACAGCGCCGATTCCGGCCCGCGCACAAGCTCGACTTTCCCAAGATCTTCGACCGGAACCGATAGCCCGTTCCATTCCTGCGCGCCCAAAAATGCGATCGCGAGATCGCGGCCATCGAGAAGCACCAACAATCGGCGGTTAAGCGAGCTATTAAACCCGCGCACGTTGATATTGAAATCGAAAATTCCATTCTGCACGAGATCGACTCCCGGCAGACCCTGCAAAAGCTTCGGCGCTTGCGTCGATCCGCCGAGCAGTTTGATCTGTTCCGGCTGGAGCGTGCTGATTGTTGCAGTGGTGTGTGTAACGCGCTCATCGCCGCGTTGGCCGTATATTGTTTTTGTAGGAAGATCTTCGATCACCGACGTAGACTGCGCAGCCAAAACAAAATCGACTATGACTCTTTCATCGGCATTGACAATGATATCCGGCTTTACAGAGGTCTCGAAATCTACGGCGTCGGCCTTTACGGTATACGCTCCCATTAAAACTCCAATCATCTGGTAGAAGCCATTGGAATCCGTTACTGCTCCGTGATTTGTACTTACCAAGGAAACGATCGCACCAATAATCGGCTCGCCTTTTTCATCCTTGACAGTCCCTTGAACTTTGCCCGTATGCCCTGCATAAGAGAATGACGAAGCCGGGCCGCCCAAAAGAAACGCTGCAATCAAACATACCGCGATGTTGCACTGCACAGTCATCCGATAAAGCGCAGAAGCCGCGCGAATTCCTCCGCGCGGCTTCGTGATGCTCGTTTCCATTCCGGAATTAGAAGGTCTTTTGCACTAACACGTTGAAACTGCCGCCCGATCCGGGTTGCGGATCGATGCGCGCCTGAATAGGCCCGACGCCGGCTTCAAGCCAGAACTCAGCCGTCTCTGCCGCCGATACAACCGTCCCATCGATGGTGATTTTTCGCGTCGTCCGGAATACGTAGCATTGGTGCGTTGCGTGGGCGCCGGAACTGTCCGTAATCGTTACCGCGCTCGCTCCGACTGTGCCGAGGATCTGCAAACGCACGTGGCTGCCGAGGACATTGAGATAGGTTGAATCCCACGCTGTCCACGATCCGCCGAGCCCGGCAGTGGCCTTGACAATCGGGACCCAGATGGTATCCTTATGACCTGCGGGATTAACCCCTGTCGATCCGAAAAATGCGTCGAGCGTCTCGAGGAGCGAATAATTTTCCGTCGGCGATTTATCCAGCGGGAGGATGTTCGCCGTTGCCATCGGGCCGCCCGGTGTGGCAAAGATCGTCGAATCATGCACGAAGAATACGGTATCGCCGGAAGCGATTGGAGGAATCGGCGCCAAACCCAAAAGCACGGTCCAGATCGATCTATATACATGGCCTGTATCGGGTACGGCGTTGCCCGACGTATCGATCAGATAACCGGTGTAGATATAGGTATGAAACCCTACCACCGGAAAAAGGTTGGCAGTGATCGCCACGGGCCCTGTCGGACCGGAGGAGCTGTTGCTGCTGCACCCGCCAAGAAAGGCCGCGCCAATAATGCAAAAGCAGAGAAGGCCGAAAAGAAGTGTCTTATTCATACGTAATTGCCCTAAAGTGTGAATAAATTCGACTACGATTAACTAAAAGATAGGAAAAATTTGCGAACCGTGCTGTGCGTACAAAAGACCGCTCCCCCGCGGGGGGACGCTGCAAAACAACGTGCTGCGCTTACACAGGCAGATAAATGGTGAACACGCTCCCTTTTCCGGTTTCGGAGCGGGCGTTGATAACGCCGTGGTGCGCCTCGACGATCTTCCGGCAAATGGCAAGCCCGAGTCCTGAAGATTTTTTCTCCGACGCCTTTCCGGTCACAAACTCTTTGTACTTATCGAACACGAACGGAAGGTCATCTGCGCTGATGCCCGAGCCCGTATCGTGCACTTCGATAGCCACGAATTTTTTACCGTCGGATTCTTTGGTCCGCGCGCGCAACCCGATTGTACCGGCATCGCCGGTATATTTTAACGCGTTATCGAGAAGGTTGAGAATCACCTGATCGAATTTTTCCGGGTCGATTTCCACGGCGGGTATGCCGGGCTCGATCTCAATGACAAACGAAATCGATTTCGAGCGGGCGCGCGGTTCGAACATCCCTTTGAACCGGTTGAGGTAGGCAGAAATGTCTGTTGTCGTCTGCTGCAAGTTCACGGTTCCGCTTTCGAGCTTGGTCAGATCGATCATGTCGTTGATGATCACAAGCATCTTTTCGATATTCGTCTCCATCGCCGAAAGCACTTCGAACTGCTGATCGGAAACCGGCCCGGCCATGCCTTTCAGCAGCATGTTCACGCCGGATTTGCCGATAGCGATGGGGGTGCGGAGATCGTACAGGAGTTTCGAGGAGAGTTCGGTTTCGAGCGAGCGGATTTTTTCTTCAGCCGTGCGCGCGCGGAACGTCAAGCGGATATGCTTCAACAGCGTATCGGTCTCGATCGGCTTGGTGAGGAATTCTTTCGCCCCCAGCTTCACCGCTTCGATTGCGACCGAGAGATCATGAACGCCGGTCAACATCATGATATCGGTCGAGGGCCTATCACGCCGCAGGACTTTGAGGGTTTCGATGCCATCCATCCCCGGCATCTTCACATCGAGGAGGACGATATCGTATGCTTTCTTGCGCGACGCAACGATTGCGGCCTCGCCGCCATCGGCTTCATCGGCGCTGATGCCCGCGTCCGCGAGCGTCTCTTTCAAGATCTTGCGGAAGCTATCGTCGTCATCGACGATCAATACTGAACACGACAGTGGAGTGCTGCTATCCATCGCGTTTTGCTGATTTTACCGCTGTGCCCGTTGGGTTCATCTGGTTGAGTTTATTAATCTTAGAGAAAAATAGGGTGAAAGTCAAAAAACGTGTAGTGTCTCAATTTGAAAAAGAATGTGTCATTCCCGCGTGCTTCTGGCGGGAATCCAGTGCCTTTTCGTTCAAATTAGGACTGCACCAAAAAACGGGGGGAATAGTGTGCAGTCGGGTCGTAAGACCCGACTGCACAGCAAAAAAAGGGGGGATTGGTAATGCCTCACTTGGAACGACAGGAAATCACTCATGGCAATCAGGCGAATCGGCTAACTCCAATCCGGAAAAGGCCCGGCAGAACATTTTAGATTGTAAGACCCACAATTGCCACGACCTTTAGGTCGTGGATAGAAATTCTGGAAAAATCCCGGGGTTTCAACCCCGAAGTTGAATGGCTGTTTGGACTAAAGCCCATGCTGGTGTTGCAGCTTTTGTTCCACGACCTGAAGGTCGTGGCAATCTTCTCATTGCAAATCACTCCCAATTTCGATACATTCAAACAAATACAACCTCCAATAATTTCTTTTCCCCGAATGAAATCGCTGATCCTCGATGGCAACTCGCTTACGATCGATGATGTTTCTTACGCCTCAGGGCATCCCGTCCCCGTTTCGTTCTCGCCTGCCTCACGCAAGCGCATGCTCGCCTCGCGCCGCGTTGTCGATGAATGGGTGCGCAAAGGCGAAATCGTTTATGGCGTCACCACCGGCTTCGGCGAGTTCAGCAACGTCACGATCGACAGCGCCGACATCGAGAAGCTGCAAGAGAATCTTATCATGAGCCATTCGGCAGGCGCGGGGCCGCCGCTTCCGTTGGAAGTTGTCCGCGCCATGATGCTTCTCCGCATGAACGCGCTTGCGAAGGGATTTTCGGGCATCCGTCCGGAAACGATGGAGTTCCTGCGTTCATTTTTTAATTCAGGGGTCGCACCGGTGATTCCTTCACGCGGATCGGTCGGTTCCAGCGGCGATCTTGTGCAGCTTTCGCATCTCGTCCTCACGATGATGGGGAAAGGCAAGGTCGTGTTCCGCCGCAATATCATGACCGCCGCCGCCGCACTTAAAGAATTGAACATGAAGCCGTTAAAACTTGCCGCCAAAGAAGGCCTTGCGCTGATCAACGGCACCCAGATGATGACGGCGTTTGCTGCGCTTGTGGTTGCCGAGGCGGTCCGGCTTTCGAAACTTGCCGATATCGCCGCCGCGATGAGCGTTGAAGCGCTGAAGGGCAGCGACACCGCGTTCGATCCGCGAATCCAAAACCTCCGGCCGCACCGCGGCCAACGAGAATGCGCCGCCAACCTCCGCGCGTTGATGGCCAAGAGCGAGATCCGCGAATCGC
>DATGFY010000012.1:0-3827 GCA_035308785.1 Bacteroidota bacterium
ATGGGGTACCGATCATTGGATAATCCGTTCGGTTCGGAAACGCCCCCGATCCATTGTTTGCATACACCGAAACGGAATGCAAATAAGCATCCGCCACAACAATGTCGGGTAGGCCATCGCCGGTGAAATCTAACGACGCAATTCCATACGGCAGGTCCACAGTTTGATAATTATACGTTTCTAGAAAATCTCCCGCACCGAGATTATTCGTGATTACGACGCCGATCGATGACCCCGGAGACGACGATGCAATATCCAAAATTCCGTCGCTGTTGAAATCTGCAATCGCAGAGCCCACAGCATATGTCGATGCGTACGCGGGGCTCTGGAAGCTCCCGGAGCTGTCGTTTCGGAATATGCGCAACAACGCCGACGAGCCGGAACTTTGCACGATATCCTCAGCCCCATCGCCATAGAGATCGGCCGTGGATATCGCGAGTGTCGGCCCCCCGGCGCTCAAGTTGTTCGGCTGGGCAAAAGTCCCATCACCGTGGTTGAGAAAAATCTGCATGAACGAAATTCCCTGGCATCCGATGAGAAGATCGGGGTGTCCGTCGTTATTAACGTCGGCAATCGCGATTGAGCCCGGCTCTGAAAGAGTACTGTAGGAAGCGGTTTTCGTAAAAGTGCCGTCCTTATTATTCAGGAAAATCCAGACACTGTTCGAAACGTAATTGACTTCGGCAAGATCAACCCATCCGTCGCCATTGAAATCGGCAGCGGCAACACTATACGGCGAAGATCCGGTCGGATAATCACGTCGATTCGAAAACACGGGGTTTGATGGTTTCGTTGGGGCTGAGAACGAGAAAAGATAGAAATTCAAGTTACTGCCGCTTTTATCCTTCAGATTTTGAGTGATGTCGCATATTATTTCTTCCCCATAGAGGAATGGCACAGTGGGATGAAATGTAATCACCGAATCGTTCCGCGAATACGTAAATGCTCCTCGGTGCCTGCCGCTGAGACTTCCGCGAACGATCCATGATAGCGTATCGTTCACGCTCGTAGAATCCACGGCATCCGCAAATGTTGCGGATATTAAAGGCGACAGCGACGATGCAATCGAATTCGCCGAAGGCGAAAACTGCGTTACGAATCCGTTTGGATTCAGTTGATGCTCGCCGTAGGTTTGGCCTGTAATTCCTTTTTGAAATTGACCGACGTTAAAATCAAACGAGGAGCTTCCGGAAGAGGTCAACGACCAGCCTGCCTTTCGAAGAACGGTCAACTCGTAACTTCCATCAACCAGGTCGCCGAAAAAATAATTGCCGGCAGAATCTGTAAGCACATTAGCGGAGACCGGACCTATGAGCTGCATCGGCCAGTTCTTCACTCCCGGCTCGCCCGAATCTCGCACGCCGTTATCATTAAGATCGTTGTAAATCGTCCCGCGGATAAATCCGCGTGGAATCAGGATATCCTGAGAGACGATGGAATCGTTGACAAATGCAACATGCTGGCGCTTCGCGACGTAGCCGTTCGTCCACACAATCGCATAGTTGGGATGCGCATTGTCGGTAATTGCGCGATAAAGAATGAAATTTCCGTTGGCGTTCACTTGAAAAGGGAAATTCGTGCTATCCACGAATATCGTACCATAGCTCACCGGATTGAGGGTAAGAGAATCGCGCAAGACTCCGGTCATGCCTGCGTTTGCTTGAGTGAGTTTAAATATTCCGTCGTTCCCAAACGATCCTGTGGTGACTCCAGCATACACGTTGCTTGGGTTCTGCCGATCAATCTTCAGATTCCATATGCTGTTGCCCTGCGCGAAGCCATTGTTAAAAAACGTCCACGTGAGGCCGGCGTCCGTCGTGCGATAGATGCCGGTCACCTCTGAACTAAACGTACCGGTGTACAGCGTATCGGGGTGCAGATAATCCATTGCGAGCGACCAACTCGAGATGAATTGGAGCGACGTCATGGTCCAATGCTCGCCCCCATCCGTAGTCTTCCATACCCCAACGCTGTCTGATTCAATGCCGAAGACCGTGGCATACGCAATCATCGGGTGAACCGGGTTAACGACAATCTTCGGTACTTCCGCAGCAGTGGATGACTTCACAACTCGCCACGTGAGACCTCCATCGGTGGTCTTCGAAATCCGTCCACCGCCCGATCCGGCATAGACAATGTTGGAACTATCAGGGCGAACCGTGAGGGTGCATGATATATTCGATTGCGGCGAAGCGGTAGAACCGCGGAACGTCCATGTGGCGCCGGCATCAAGCGAACGATAGACCGAGCCGGTTGCGAAATCGACGGCGTAGAGCGTATCGGGATGGACGGGATCGTAGTCGATGCTTTCGCCATCAATTTGGTACGGCGAAAGAACGGTGGTCCATGTCGCCCCCCCATCGGTCGAACGCATCAGATTGCCCGGCTCAGCGGCTATGAGGAGAATAGAAGTATCGTTCGGGAGAACCAGAATTTGGCGGGTTTCATTTGAAATAGCAGAGAGCGAATCCCATGTCCCTCCGCCATTATGGGAAACATAAAGAACATTGGTCGTGGATTGAGCGTAAATGGTATTGGAATTAATCGGATTTACACCGAGGCATTCTCCTTCTCCCGTGAAGATTTTTCCCCAGAAATTGATCTGTGCGTCGGAAGCACAAGGACAGAGCAAGATGCTGACAAATGGCAGGAGAAGCAGAATAGAATTGAATGCTTTCAACCGATTGGATCTGATTAAACGTTGTCGTAATTCACATGTTTCTCCCATATCGTAATGTACAGAAAACAAGGAATGAATGTCAAGGAGGGGGTGCGAAGAGTTTCGAGGGGGCCTGCAAAATAAATAAATTACACCTCGTACTCCTCCTTACTCCCATTCTTTTCAACAGGTGTCGGGTATTCGCCGCTGAAGCACGCGGTGCAGTACGATTGGCCCGGGCTATGAGGTACTGATTCTACCAGGTTCTCAATTGATAGGTAGGCGAGGGAATCGACACCCAGTTCTTTGCGAATTTTTTCCGTGTCAGCGTCGCATCGGTTGGCGATGAGCTCTTTCGAATCCGGGAAATCTATCCCGTAATGGCAGGGGTAGCGAATCATCGGCGAAGTAACCCTGAAATGAATCTCCTTGGCTCCCGCTGCGCGTATGAGTTTCACAAGCTGTTTCGATGTCGTTCCGCGGACGATCGAATCATCGACGATAACAACTTTCTTTCCTTTTAGAACTCCTTTAACCGTGTTGAATTTTGCCTTCACGCCAATCTCGCGCATATCTTGTAGCGGTTGGATAAATGTACGCCCGACATAATGGCTCCGGATCAATCCGATTTCGTATTTGACATTCTTTTTTAGCTTCGCGCTCTCCGTGACATACCCGATGGTCGCCGTGTTGCTGGAATCGGGGACGTTGATGACCACAACCCGATCGTCTTCCTCGCCGCCCGGGACAGGATGCTCCTTGGCAAGCGCTTTGCCGAATCTTCGGCGCACTTTATCGACGCTCTCTCCGAAGATCGTGCTATCGGGCCGGGAAAAATAAACGTATTCAAATATGCAGTTATGAGAACTCTTGTTGGGCTTATCGAGCATAAACGATTTCGGCTCTTTCGCCTCAAGCGCCTCTTTATCGAACACCACCATCTCGCCGGGAGCAATTTCACGGACATATTCGGCATCGATGATATCGAACGCGCATGTTTCGGAGGCGACGAGGAAGCTGCCGTTCACTTTGCCGATCACGAGCGGGCGCCAGCCATGTGGATCGCGCGCGGCGATAAGCTTGTCATCGGTGAGAATTGCGACGGAATACGCGCCGCTTACCCTATTGAGAGCTTCGATTACCTGATCGACTTGATTTTTTTGTCTGC
>DATGFY010000013.1:0-2949 GCA_035308785.1 Bacteroidota bacterium
CACATAAAGGAGGTTTTCATGCAGATCAAAAAGTATCTCCTACTATTTTTTGTAATAATTACTTTCCTTGATTGCGCAAACACCGATTCAGGTGTCTTATCGCTAAAGGATGGGACGACCGTAAAGAAAATGAAATACGGCGACACAGAAATTCGGGTCACCGTATTGAATTTTCATGAGGGCCATTACTCCATTCCATTCGGCATCTTTCCAAATGCGAAGGCTCAGTTTTTTCCCGATTCTGTCAAAGTTTCAGTCAACGACAAGTATGTAAATTCGATTATCAGCGATCCGATTTTAAAGAAGGAGATAAATTCTTCACCACTATTTCTCCACAACGAGAAGAAATCCCTCTTTTATACTATTTCGACTGGGGCGGACGACCAGAAGGGCGACCGGATTCAGATAACCGGGGTCGGATTCCTTGCTGATAGCCTAAGGAAATACGATCTCGATACGCTCGTATTTTATGTAAGGTGAGTTTCGAACACCCTCCATTAATGGCGCAACCTAAAGGTTGCCTGACAAGGGAAATCAACCGGATGAATTTACCGCAGTGGATGTTTTTTTGGGGAATGAATTAGCTTTCTTAGTTTCTCCATCATCTGTTTGTGCGTAATACCCTTTTCCCCATTCCGGGATTGACGCTCTGCGAGCTCAAGATTTTCAATGAGCTGTCTTACCTCGTCGCTATCCTTCTTCATCATGTCAATAAGCTAATATTACAAATTCTCAAATGCAAGATATTTATTGGATAACTTCATGTAAAATATCAGACACTTAGCCCCAAGGTCCGAACCACCCGAAACGGCAGGCCCTGGATTCGCTCCTGAAGAACGCGGGAATGACACGTTTTTCCCTGCGTCCTTTATACTGTCTTCATACTCCTTTCCTCTTTCCATGTTCCATTTTCCATGATTCTAACTGCCTTTTGATATAACTCCATTTCTTCGTACATTTTCCACTACAAATGCCGATAAAACGCAATATACGAAGTGGAAACAGCAAATTGAAGAACCAGAAACCGATGAAGTCCGCTGTGCGGATGAAACATTCCGGCAACGGAAACGGCAAACTCAACGGCTCGAGGATCAAACGCGTCTCGATCTCGAACGGAAACGGCGCGGCGAAACCGTTGACTGCCATCCACACCAACTCTCCCATCCCATTCGATCTCGATCTCATCCGCTCGATCCGGGTGAACCGCAGCGCCGCCGAAGGCCGCGCAGTCGAACTCGGCACGCGGCGAACGTTCAAGGTCGAAGCGCAGGTTGCCGCTTATATCACCGCAATCCGCTGCATGGATCTCACGACGCTTGCTGGCGATGACACGCCCGGCAGAGTTGCACGCTTGTGCGCAAAGGCGCTTAACCCCGTCGAGCACGACCTCCTCCGCGAATTCCATCTGGAATCAATTCCGCTCACAGCAGGGGCAGTGTGCGTCTATCCTGCGCAGGTCGAAAGCGCAGTCGAGTATCTCCACGGAATGATCCCTGTCGCTTCGGTTGCGACCGGTTTCCCTGCCGGACAAACATTTCTCAGTGTAAAACTCGCCGAAGTCGATGCGGCAATCAAAGCGGGCGCGACGGAAATTGACGTCGTCATCAGCCGCGAAAAAGTGCTGACCCAGAATTGGAAATCGCTCTACGATGAAATCGTGAAGTTCCGCCAGGTCTGCGCAGGGCGCGCAAAACTGAAAACGATTCTCGGCGTCGGCAATCTGGAAACGCTGTGGAACGTTGCTGCGGCTTCTGCAACGGCGATCATGGCAGGCTCGGATACCATTAAGACCTCAACGGGTTTCGAACCAGTCAACGCCAATATCCCCGCAGGGCTGATCATGGTGCGCGAAATCCGTCGCTTTATGGATCTCGGCGTGCTCGGTAAAGCAAAGGTCGGCTTCAAACCCGCCGGAGGCATCCGCACAGCCAAAGACGCCATGGCATGGCTCATCCTGATGCTCGAAGAGCTCGGCCCGGAATGGACCAAGCCCAACCTGTTCCGGATCGGCGCGAGCGGCTTGCTCACCGATCTTGAACGGCAGTTGCGCCATCTCGCCACCGGCAGATATTCCGCCGCGCATCATCACCCGGTCGCATAATTTCCTGAGAACCTTATGAACACTGAAAAGATCGCTTCGTTTATCGAAAATTTAAGCTACGGGCCTGCGCCGGAAGCGGACGTGAAAGCCCGCGCGTGGCTACAAGCGCATAATAAAAAATTCTCGCACTCTATTAACGGCGAATGGCACGCCCCGAAAAAAGGCGGCTATTTCCAGACGATCAATCCCGCGCACAGCGCCGAAGTGCTCGCCGAGATCGCGGTGGGCACGAAGGAAGACGTCGATGCGGCGGTGGATGCGGCGAAGGCAGCGTTTCCGAAATGGAGCGAGGCGCCCGGGCATTTCCGCGCGAAATATCTCTACGCAATCGCCCGCGCGATCAATAAACATGCGCGGTTGTTTGCGGTGTTGGAATCGATGGATAACGGCAAAACGATCCGCGAGACGCGCGATATCGATGTACCCGTGGTGATCCGGCACTTTTATTACCACGCCGGTTGGGCGCAGACGATGAAAGATGAATTCCCCGGCTACAAAGCGGGCGGCGTTGTCGGCCAGATCATTCCGTGGAATTTTCCTTTTTTAATGCTCGCATGGAAGATCGCTCCCGCGATCGCGGCAGGCAACACGATCGTTCTCAAGCCGTCGAAGTTCACTCCGTTAAGCGCGCTCCTCCTCGCTGATATATTGATGAACGAGGTCAAGTTGCCGCCCGGCGTCGTAAATATCCTTACCGGCGACAGCAAGACGGGAACGATGCTGTACGAACATCCAACCCCGTGGAAGATTACCTTCACCGGCTCGACCGGAGTCGGCAGGATCATCCGCAAAGGAACTGCAGGATCTCGCAAACATCTCACGATGGAACTCGGCGGCAAGTCGCCGTT
>DATGFY010000014.1:0-4433 GCA_035308785.1 Bacteroidota bacterium
GCCTGACAGCATGACGATCAGCATCACTGTCCCCAAAGGATTGGAAGATGTCTCCAACGGCCGCCTCCGCGCCGTCACCGAGTTGCCCAACCGCTGGACGCGCTACGATTGGTTCGTCAGCGTGCCGATCAATAATTACGACGTCACCATTAATATCGGCAAATTTACCCATTGGCACGATGTGTATAACGGCATCACGGGCGATACTCTTTCGCTCAATTATTATACGCTGCCGGAGAATGTTGCCCGCGCAAAAGAGCAATTCAAAGATGTGAAACGGATGCTGGAGGCATTTGAACGCTACTTCGGTCCCTATCCGTTCTACCGCGATGGCTACAAGCTCATCGAATCGCCGCACAACGGCATGGAACACCAGACTGCCGTTGCCTACGGCAACCGTTACACGATGGGTTACCGCGGCCGCGCCTCATCACCTGTGGGACTGAAATTCGATTTTATTATCGTTCATGAAAGCGCACACGAGTGGTGGGGCAACAGCATCACCTCTAAAGATGTCGCCGATATGTGGATCCATGAAAGCTTCGGCGCTTATGCCGAGGCGCTGTTCGTGGAGTACTGGTACGGCCGCGATCAATCGCTTGCCTACATCAACGGCAAGAAATGGAACGTGCGGAACGATTCGCCGATCATTGGAACGTATAACGTCCAGAACGAGGGCTCGGGCGATATGTACGATAAGGGGCAACTTGTCCTCAACACGCTTCGCAGCGTCATCGATAACGATTCGCTATGGTTCACGATCTTGCGCGGCATGCAGAAGACATACAAGTACCAAACCATCACCGCTGATACGATTATTAATTACGTCAATGCCAAGACGGGCAAAGACTTGGCCTATTTCTTCGATCAATATCTGCGGCATACGAAAGTCCCAGAACTTGATCTCTTCGTTTCCCAGAAGGGCAATAAAACAACGCTCCGCTACCGGTGGAATACCGAGGTGCAGGATTTTCACATGCCCATCAAGGTAACCACTGCCGACAATAAACTCGATTGGATCACGCCGACGAAAGATTGGCAAACGTTACCGCTCGGAGATATGGATCCCTCGCACTTCAAAGTGGCGGATAATTTGTTCTACGTGAACGCGAAGATTTCGACGAGCTACATCGACCCGAATATGGAAAGTAACTAATCAGATAGCCATTGTGCATACTGACACCGGGATTGCTTCGTTCTCCCTTCGACTCCGTCGAAGGTCAGCCTCGCAATGACTAGATGATGGACATTGCTTCTCCGCCGAAGGTCGGCCTCGCAATGACGAATTATTTTTATTGGAAGAGCAATTTCCCTAATCAAAAAGAAAGGTTGAGACATCAATGAAACGTTTGAGCATCTTATTCCCGCTTCTCGCAATTATCCTCACTTCCCTCTTCACCAACTTCGCGCTTGCCGCAGGACCGGATCGCGACACGACACCCAACCCGATTCTGACGCTCGATCGGATCTACAGTTCCGGTGAGTTCCGGCAGGACCGCTTCGGTCCCGCACGATGGATGAAGGACGGCAAATCGTACACCACGCTGGAAAAGTCGGACGCCAAAAAGGGCGCGCAGGATATCGTAAAATACGATGCGAAATCCGGCAAGCGCGAACTCCTCGTTGCCGCCGCAAAGCTCGTTCCCGCCGGCGATACCGCGCAACTCAACATCGAAGATTACGAATGGTCTGCGGACGGCAGCAAGCTGTTGGTCTATACCAACTCTGCCCGTGTCTGGCGCTCCAACACCCGCGGCGACTACTGGGTTTACGATCTCACTGCGGATAAATTGCAAAAGATCGGCGCCAAATTTCCGAAGTCGCAACTGATGTTCGCGAAATTCTCTCCCGACGGCAAGAAGATGGCGTACGTTATGCAGAGCAACCTGTACACCGAAGACCTTGCAACGGGAGAAATCGTTCAACTGACCAGCGATGGCACAAAAGATCTCGTCAACGGCACCTCCGATTGGGTATACGAAGAAGAATTCGGCCTGCGCGATTGCTTCAGCTGGAGCCCCGATGGCAAATCGATCGCCTTCTGGCAGTTCGATTCGCACGACGTGCCGATGTACACGCTTGTCAATTACACCGATTCACTCTATCCCGTTGTCAAGACATTCCAGTATCCCAAGGTCGGCTTTACCAACTCTGCGGTCCGCATCGGAGTTGTGCCAGCGGCGGGCGGATCGACAGTGTGGATGAATGTCCCCGGCGATCCGCGCAACAATTACATTCCGCGAATGGAATGGGCGGATAATTCAGCTGAGTTGTTTATCCAACACATTCCGCGGCATCAGAATTCGATCGACCTCATGATCTGCAACGCGAGCACGGGCGTTGCACATTCGATTTTTACCGATACCGATAGCGCGTACGTTGACGTCGTTGACGGCGTTACGTGGATCGACCACGGCAAATGGTTCACGTGGGAAAGCGATATGGACGGGTGGAGACACATCTATCTCATTTCGCGCGATGGCAAAGAAAAGAAACTTGTCACCAAAGGCGATTTCGATCTCCGCGGCGTCGTCCAGGTGGATGACAAAGACGGTTGGCTCTACTATATGGCTTCTCCCGATAATGCAACGCAATCGTATCTTTACCGTTCGCGGCTCGACGGCTCAGATATGGAACGCCTGTCGCCGAAAGATGAAGAAGGCTCGCACTCATACCAGATGTCGCCCGGTGCGAAATACGCCATCCATACCTTCAGCAATTCGAACACCGTTCCGGTGATCGATCTCGTCGAGCTGCCATCACACAAAACGGTGCGCGCGCTTGCGGCAAATAAAGAGTACGCCGCAAAGATCGCATCGTTAAAGCTTCCCAAGGTCGAGTTCATCAAAGTCGATATCGGCAGCGGCGTGATCCTCGATGGCTATGTGGTGAAGCCGACCGATTTCGATCCTGCGAAGAAATATCCGATTCTCTATAACGTGTACGGCGAAGTTGCCGGAACCACCGTCAATGATCGGTGGGGCAATACATCGCTATGGCATTTCATGCTTGCACAGCAGGGATATGTTATCGCGAGCGTGGATAACCGCGGCACGCCTGCCCCGCGCGGACGCGCGTTCCGCAAAGCGCTCTATCATAAAATCGGCATCCTCTCTCCTGCGGATCAAGCCGCGGCAGTGAAAGCGATGGAAGCGAAATATTCGTGGATCGATACAGGGCGTGTGGCAATCTGGGGATGGAGCGGCGGCGGATCTTCTACCCTGAATGCCATGTTCCAATTTCCCGATGTGTATAAAACCGGTATGGCGGTCGCACCCGTTGCAGTTCAGCGTCTCTACGACGACGTCTATCAGGAACGCTACATGGGCACGATGGATGACGATTCGGCGGGACTCACGAACGGCTCACCCATTACGTGGGCAAAAAATCTCAAAGGAAATCTCCTCCTCGTCCACGGCACCGGCGATGATAACGTGCATTTCCAAGGGAGCGAAAAATTGATCAACGAACTCGTCGCCGATAACAAGCAGTTCACGATGTTCGCGTACCCCAACCGCTCGCACGGCATTTTCGAGGGTAAAGGCACAACGCGCCACCTGTACGGAATGCTAACTAAGTACCTAGAAGAGCATATGCCGGCAGGAGGGAAATAATTTTCGATTTTCGAATTTTGATTTTCGAATTTATCACAGAGTGCCTTGCTTTTGAGCAGGGCACTCTGGTTTCATAGCAAATTCGTTTATTCCACCCGGCGCCTAAGATGATAAAACCCAGACCTAATCATCTTACTTGCTATCCATTTTCGTTCTTCATATCTTTGATTTGAGATGAATACCGCCACAGCTTACAAATATATTGAAAAACGAAGCGAAACGGGGGAACCGATTTTGCAAAACACCCGAATCTCCGTTCGGGACATCGTCGAGAATTGGAAGCTGGGGTCTTCTCCCGAGGAAATTGCAACAATATTCCCCCACATAACTCTCGCGCAGGTTTTCGAAGCGCTGGCGTACTATCAAGATAATCGTCAAGGAATAGAATCGTTCATCGAGAAGAACCACATCCCCGAAGATCTTCGTGGCTCCTCTCTATCTCGATGAGGATGTCAACGTTTTATTAGTCGCCTTGCTCCGGGCAAGGAACATCGAGGTCACCTCCACACTCGAACAATCCAATCTTGGAAAATCCGACCGCGAACAATTGGATTATTGTATCCGATCGGAGAGAATCCTCCTAACGCACAACCGAGTGGATTTTGAGAAGCTTTACAGTGAAGTTGGGATACATTTCCCCTGAATCATCGCGCTTGCTCGAAGGAATCCTTACGAAATGGCCCGCAGAATTGCGCGATTCTACTTCCAGCATTCCGCAATAAGTAACCAGCTATGGTACGTGTGATTCTTTCTTTCGCGTCTTCATCATCGCATCCACGCTCCACTTCCCTCCGCCGTGTGCCGCGAGAAGTAGGTAGA
>DATGFY010000015.1:0-5508 GCA_035308785.1 Bacteroidota bacterium
GATCCCGTCGCGCGCGCGCAAACGCCCTTCTTGGGCTCGATGGGAATTTATGTCTTCTCGCAGGGCGTGCTTGCGGAGCTGCTCCGGAAATATCCCCAGCACACCGATTTTGGAAACCATTTCATCCCGCAAGCGATCAAAGATTACAATGTGCAGGCGTATGTCTTCAAAGGGTATTGGGAAGATATTGGAACGATCGAGGCATTTTACAAAGCGAACATGGAACTGGTGAAGCAGCCGATGCCGAAGTTCAGCTTTTACGATGATGTCCTACCGATCTATACTCGTCCGCGCTTCCTCCCTCCGACGAAAATGCTCGATTGCACCATCGAAGAATCGATGATCTGCGATGGGTGCATCATCAAGAAATCCGTCATCCGCGGATCGATCGTCGGCATCCGCAGCCGCATCGAAGATAACACGGTGATCGAAAATACGCTTATTATGGGCGCCGATTACTACCAGCCATCGGAGAGCAAAAATGCGAATCTCGACGCAGGCGTCCCCATCATCGGCATCGGCGCAAATACGGTGATACGGAACGCCATCATTGATAAGAACGCCCACGTCGGCAAGAATGTGAAGATTCTCAACAAGAAAAAAATTCAAAACATCGAACGCGAGAATGAAGGGTATTGGATCCGCAGCGGCATCGTCACCGTGGTGAAGGGCGCCATCATCCCGGACGGAACAGAAATCTGACTATTGCCGATTTCCGATTGGCGATTGCCAATTGAAACTAAATTAATGCGCACGATAATTTTCGCAGATAAATCCGGCACGAAGCCCTCGCATTTCCATCCTCGACAACATTAATGAGCTCTGAAATCGGAAATCGCCAATCAGCAATCGGCAATTCTTTACATGTCGTTCTGGTTGCCGCCGAAAACGCCGCGCTCAAAGGCGGAAAGGAGGGCGGAATGGGCGATGTCATTCAGGGACTCTCGAAAGCGCTGACTGTTAAGGGGGTTAAGGTTACCGTCATTACGCCCTCGTACGGATTTTTGCACACACAAAATCCTTCGACGTTTGTTGAGACGATCTCGTTTACGTTCCGGGGGGAGGAATATTCCGGCGAGCTTTGGAAAGTCAACGAGGCGGGTGATTGCATGCAATTGCTCTTTGAGCATCCCGAAATCCGCGGCAACCCGTTGTACTACGATGATCCCTCCGATACGCCGTTCGCGCGTGATGCGACGAAGTTTGCGCTCTTCTGTTCGGCCGTCGGCACATACCTCAAGGGCATAAAGAAACCGTTTACTCTTCACTTGCACGATTGGCATACGGCAAACCTCTTCATGCTTGCCGAGCTACATCCCGATTTTACCTTTCTTCGCGAACTCCCCACCCTTTTCACCATTCATAATCTATCGATTCAGGGAACGCGGCCGATGATGGGCAATCCATCCTCTCTGGAAACGTGGTTCCCGGAGCTCTTTCACGAAACCGGGTGGATATCGCTCTGGAAGGACCCGCGCTACGCCGATGCGTGTTACACGCCGATGGCGGCCGGCATTCGCTTTGCAGACAAAGTGAATACCGTATCGCCTTCGTATGCGGAGGAGATTCTGAAACCGAGCGATGGCGAGTCAGGATTAGTGCGCGGCGAGGGGCTAGAGGAATTTTTGCAGAATGCTGCGGCGGGAAAGCGGCTCTTCGGCATTCTCAATGGCATCGATTATCCTAATCGCGAAAGAGTTGACGAGAGTCCTTCCACGCAGAACAAGACTCTGTTATTCCAAAAAATTACCTCCGAAGTCCGGAAATGGATTTCTGCGACAAGTGATGCCGATGTAATTGCGGAATGTGAGGATATTTTATTTCGGCTAGGCCGGCTGCAAACCGATGGAACCGGGATGGTGTTGACATCGGTCGGCAGAATCGTTGATCAGAAAGTTCGGCTGTTCTTGCAACGCGGATCCGGAGGCGATGCCGCCATCGAATCGATTCTGGAATCCTTAGAAGAACGCAAAGGCGCGCTCATTGTGTTGGGCAGCGGCGATACGTGGTTCGAAGGGGCCTTCCGCGCTGTAGCAAAAGCGAGCCGCCGATTCGTCTTTATCAATAGGTACTCTTCATCGCTTGCCGATGCACTTTACCTGCATGGCGATTTGTTCCTCATGCCCAGTTTGTACGAACCGTGCGGCATCAGCCAAATGCTTGCGATGCGCGAAAGCCAGCCCTGCCTCGTTCACCGTACCGGCGGCCTGAAGGATACCGTTCGCAACATGGAAACGGGATTTACCTTCGAAGGCGAGAATCCCCAGGAGATGGCGGATGCGTTTGCAACTTCCCTTAAAAACGCGTTGGAATTATTCTCTAACAACAAATCTCGCTGGCAACAAATCTGCGCCAACGCTCGCAAGCAGCGGTTTACCTGGGAGGTAGCGGCGGAGAGGTATTTGGAGTTAATAGTCAGTAACTCACCCCCCCAACCCCCTCTCCTACAGGAGAGGAGGAGACCTGATCAGCAGTGAAGCAGTCCCCGTCAACTGTGAACTGTCAACTGTTCACTCATCTTGAAATCCGCCAATCCCCCATCCGCAATCCGTTCTCCTCTTGATTCGTTCCCGCGCATTGCGTATATTTCCATACAATTAAATCCAATTCCGCCCCGAAGGGGGCGTTTTTTGTCTTTTCTAATGACCGAACAAGAGATAACCCGCGCCGCGCAAGCGGCATCCAAAGAGACCGTTTTACCGACCCGGCTGCCCGTGCTTCCCCTGCGCGACGTCGTGATTTATCCGTACATGATCTTCCCTGTTCTCGTGGGCAGAGATTCCTCGTTGCGCGCTGCAAACGCCTCGGTGGAACGCGACAAGTATATTTTCCTCTCCGCCCAACGCCGACCTGAAACGGAAGAACCCACCCGCGAAGATATTTTTATCGAAGGCACCATCGCCAAGATCATCCAGACGCTGAAGCTCCCGAACGGTCTGATGAAAATTTTGGTCGATGGCGTCGCGCAAGCGTTCATCACCGGATTCACCCCGAACACCGACTTCCTCGAAGTCGATGTGGAGCGCGCGTCCACTGAAGACGAAATGACGCAAGAGATCGATGCGCTGATGCGCCACGTCTCCGGGCTGTTCTCCGAATACGTCCATCTCAACCGGAATCTGCCGAGCGAGGTGATGGTGGCATTTGAGAACATCAAGGACCCGCGCCGGAAATTGTATTATGTCGCCGCAAATATCGTGCAAGCGGTTCCGGCGAAGCAACGGATTTTGCAACTAACCTCCTTGAAGGAACAATATTTCGAACTCGTGCGATTGCTTAGCGGCGAACTCGACGTCCTCAAGATCGAAAAAGACATCGATACCAAAGTCCACGATAGCATCCAGAAAACCCAGCGGAAATTCCTGATCCAGGAGCAAATCCGCGTGCTGCAAGACGAGCTCGGCGATGACGATGGCGGTTCGCCCGAGCTTGTCAAATTGCGCAAGCAGATCGACGAAGCGGAGATGCCCGCCGAAATCCTCGAGAAGGCGATGGAAGAGTTCAACAAGCTGAAAAAAACGCCTGCGCAATCGCCTGAGTTCGGCGTCAGCCGCAATTATCTCGATTGGATGGTGACCGTTCCGTGGACGAAACGCACCGAAGATAACCTCAGCGTTAAACATGTCGAAGAAATTCTCAACGAAGACCACTTCGGACTCGAAAAACCGAAAGAGCGCATCCTCGAACACATCGCCGTCCTCAATCTTGTCAAGGAAATGAAAGGCCAGATCCTGTGCTTCGTCGGTCCTCCGGGCGTAGGCAAGACCTCACTCGGCAAATCGATCGCACGCGCGCTTGGACGAAAATTTGTCCGCATCTCGCTCGGCGGAGTGCGTGATGAAGCTGAAATCCGCGGCCACCGCAGAACGTATATCGGTGCTATGCCCGGCAAGATTATCCAGTCGATGAAGCGCGCGGGCACCATCAATCCGGTGATGCTCCTCGATGAAGTCGATAAAATGAGCGCGGATTTCCGCGGCGATCCGGCCTCTGCCATGCTTGAAGTGCTCGATCCCGAGCAGAACGTGACCTTTAACGATCATTACCTCGATATCGATTACGATCTCTCGCACGTCATGTTCATCACGACAGCGAACGTGCGCTATAACATTCCATTGCCATTGCAAGACCGGATGGAGATCATTGAACTCCCCGGCTATATGGAATACGACAAGCGCGAGATCGCGAAGCGGCACCTCCTCCAGAAGCAGTTGACGCTCCACGGTCTTGGCGATGCGCGAATAAATATTACCGATAAGGCGATCCAGAAGATCATTCAGCAATATACGCGCGAAGCCGGGGTGCGCAATCTGGAACGCGCAATCGCTTCGGTGTGCCGGAAAGTTGCCAAGGACATCGTCCTCAGCGCACAAGGCAACGGCTCGCCCGCGCACAAGAAGACAAAAGGCATGACCGTCGATGAGAAGAAGGTCGAAAAGTATCTCGGCGTGCCGCGCTACCCGAAAAAACTTGCAGAAAAAGGCGCGCGCGTCGGCTCGGTCATGGGTCTCGCGTGGACGAGCGTCGGCGGAGAGATGCTGCACATCGATGTCACCATCATGGATGGCGCGGAGAAGCTCACCCTCACCGGCCAGCTTGGCGACGTGATGAAAGAATCCGCACAGGCGGCGCTCAGCTACATACGTTCCAATGCAAAATCGCTCGGCGTGCCGGCGAACTTTTCACGCAAGAAAGAAATTCATATCCATTTACCTGAGGGCGCCATCCCCAAAGACGGACCTTCGGCAGGAATTACCCTTGCCATGGCGATCATCTCGGCGGCGGCCAACCGGCCCGCCCGTAGCGATATCGCGATGACCGGCGAGATCACGTTGAAAGGCAACGTGCTCGCAATCGGCGGATTGAACGAGAAACTTATTGCCGCCCAGCGCAGCGGCATCACCACCGTCCTGATCCCCAAGGATAATCAAAAGGATTTGACCGAAATCCCCGATAAAGTCAAAGAAGGCCTGAAGATCATCCCGATCGAGACGATCAAGGATGCCTTGCCGCATGTGTTTAAGAAATAGGGAAAATGGAATATGGAAAATCGTAATGACGCTTGAGCAAAAGCTATGATAGACCCCTCTCTTGTAAGAGAGGGGATAAAGGGGTGAGTTACTCAGCAGACCCCAATTTAGAATGACTCGTAAGACATTTTCAGCCCCAATATCCGATTTCAATCTCCTGTGAAGAAATATTTTCTTTCTATAGTACTCGTTATCGTCGCAACCGTCGCGCGCGCATTCTGCGGCTCCGGCGAAACTACCACGACCACTGCCACCAAAGACTCCATCCTCCCAATGGAACGGATATTCCTGAAGCCGTACATCATCGGCAGCAGGCCGTCCGGCGTTGAAATCTCTCCCGACGAGAAGTACATTCTCTATCAATGGGATGAAAAAGGCGGCAACAAGGCGCGCCACCGCATCATGAATGCCGATGGCACCAACGATCACGTTCTCCCCGATACGCTCGTCAGCCAGATATCATGGTCGCCCGATCTTC
>DATGFY010000016.1:0-3306 GCA_035308785.1 Bacteroidota bacterium
AGTCGTATCTCGACGGATTAAAATCATCGTATGCAGGATCGGGATTGTTGACGGGATCGTAGCTTCCTTTGCAGCCGACTTCGAGACTATCGGGAACTCCATCTGCGCCGATGTCATCGGTTGCCTGAATCCAATCGCCGTCGTTATCTATTCCATCAAGCTCATCTTCATCTACCTTTCCATCGCCGTCATCGTCGTAATTTCTGCGGTTCATGGGTTTCTTGTAATAACCTGCCCGTGTTGAATCGAACGCCGAATCAGAAGTACTGGTGACCCAAATTTCATCACGGGCGGTGTCGCTCTTGACGGGCAGAAAAACCATTTCGCCATCAGCGGCACTATACCCCTGGCTCACTCTGGGCACTCCGGCGATTTTGCCCCCGATCCAAGGAGACGCGCTCCAAAGGTGTTCTATGCACTCGCCAATGGGAAACGATGCGGCTATCCCGGTTACGCAAAACGGAGTAGCAGGGACCTGGCCATCCCACGCCTCTTCGCCCATCACCATTTGATTGCTGAGCCAGATTTGAAGATCAATTCCTTGCAAAATCTTCTTCGACCATGACACCGTTGTTTTGAGTGGTGTGAATTGCCGGTGATCGGCGAAGCGAAAGGGGTTCTTCTCTGCGCTGAATGATAGGGAGGTGAAAAGGAAAGCCGCAAGTATAATACAGGAAGGCATGGCTTTGCCTCCGAATTTTGGGAACAATGAAACCGCGGTGTAGGTTGGCATGTGCATCTCCTCTCCACCCGCAATTTCGCAAATCGGATTAAGAAAGTCAAGGGGGGTCATCTTCTCATCCGGAAGAAAAGAACGTGGATCCCCGACAAAAGCATTCGGGGATGACAGAATCCCTTTGTGTTTTTTTAGCTTGAGAATTTATTGGTCCGCCACGGGCGGATTGGCGCTTGGTCCGCCGTAGGCGGATTGGAATTTACGCGCAGTGGCGCGTTTTACCCTCTTTTTCGCTATATTATTGAATGGCAAACCGATTTTCGTGTGTAATTTTCGATATGGATGGCACTCTTACCCATACGAACGAGCTTATTTATGCCGCCTTCAATCATGTCGCGAAGAAGTATCAAGGGAAGGAATACACCCCCAAGGAGATTTCGGCGATGTTTGGGCCTCCTGAGGATGGTGCGATAGAGAACTTGGTGGGCAAGGACCGGCTTGATGCGGCGATGACCGATCTGGTGGAATTTTACCGCACGAACCACGATGCAATGGCCGGAACGTACGATGGTGTGATCGAAATTCTCCAATTTCTGAAAGAGCGGGGCGCACTGATTGCACTCTTTACCGGCAAGGGTATTAAGACTGCAGTCATTACCATGGAAAAACTTGGGATGAAGAATTTTTTTGATATGGTGGTGACGGGGAGCGACGTCGTAAACCATAAACCCTCCGCCGAAGGGATCCAAAAGATCATCAACCGGTTCGGTCTCGATCCGAAAAACGTGCTCATGGTCGGTGATGCAGTTGCCGATGTAAAGGCCGCCCGCGAAGCGGGAGTCTCCATTGCGGCGGTGGTGTGGGATTCGTACGGCAAAGACAGCGTGCTCGCCATGGAGGTCGATTATCTTTTCCACAGTGTAAAGGAATTCGATCGGTGGATACGCGCTGAATTCCCAACCTCGGTTGCCTCGCTGGCCCAATAGGTATTTCTTGCCGCCAGCAGATTACTTTACAGTAGATCCGTGGGATAAACGGCTGGCCATCTTCGTCCTGCCGGTGATCGTGCTGTTGTTCTACGTTAAAGGGGCGCAGCATTTTTCGTTCACGCCCGATTCGACCTACGTTTATCTTCAGTATGCGAAGAATCTCATTTCCGGCAACGGCATCGGATTGAATCCGGGAGAGCCCGCGTACGGCGTTCCGGGGATGTTGTGGGTGTTTCTGATTTCGTTAGGCGGCCTCATCGGGGTCGATCTTGTTGTTGCGGCAAAGACCATCGATTTGTTTATTGCGAGCATGGCGCTGGTGTTATTCTTCCTCGTTGCGTATGAATCGATCCGCGACGTGGTGGTAGCGCTCTTTGCCACGCTTGCGTTTTCGATGAATGTGTGGTATCTGCAATGGGCAGGGAGCGGAACGGAGGTGTCGCTCGGCGTTGCCTTGCTGCTGGCGACATTCTGGTTTTGTTTACGCAATGAGTATCTCGCATCGATCTTTCTCGCGGCGCTGTTGTTTCTCGTCCGGCCGGAAGCAGTTCTGCTTTTCCCGCTGATTTTGGTCGATGCGTATCTGAATTCGACAGACAAACTGCGCGCGCGAAAGCTCATTGCGGCGCTAGCCCTGCTCTATGTTTGTTTCCTGCTGCCGTGGGGAATTTTTGCATTTCTCAAGTTCGGTTCGGTGCTGCCTGCAGGTTATGTTCCGGGAACAATATTGGCCGGGCACGCGCTACGATCGTTCTTCGAATCGTGGAGCTTTGCCGATGCGCTTGCGGTCGTGCTTCTCTGTTTTTCGATTGGATTCTATCTCCTCCGCGAGAAAGATTCTCGTGAAAGCGATCCCGGCGAGGATGACGAGCGGTTTTATTTTTTCCGGCAGGGGATCGTTGGGCTGGGTTGGTGCGTTGGCCTTCTCGGGGTTCTTATGTTGGTTCATCGCGATGGCACCACGCGAGATTTGCCGCTGCTCTCAGCGTTTTTGGTTGTGACGGCGTTTAATCACTTCCACCATTTCTTTGCGAAGCGGTTCGGGCAGAAGATCGGCTACACCCTTATCGTCGGAATAACTATGATGATGGTCTTTCAAAATCAATTGACGTATTCGGTGTTTGCAAAACCGGGAATGGAAACGTACGCGCAGGGGATGGAATTCGCCTTGAAACCAATCGGTAAATGGTTCGGGCGAATGACTCCGGCCGAAACGGTGATCGCAACGCCCGAAGCCGGTGCAATTGCGTATTATTCCGGAAGGCGCGTCTGTACGGATGCCGCATGCCGGGCAGATTTCCTCGTCGTTCGGTCAACCGATAAGCCGATCTCCGCGCCCAAGTCCGGAATGGTACAAATGTTTTATCGGGTGGGATTCAACTGGGAAGGCGGCGCGCCGGCTGCTGTCTATTATACGGTCTATCAAATCCCTCGGGAGACACGATGAGCAAAATCAAAGTCGGTGTTATCGGCACAGGGCGGCTTGGGTCGCTTCATGCAAAAATGTACGCGCAGATCCCATCGGCAGAGTTCGTTGGCGTCTTCGATACCGACAAGGCGTCTGCAGAGCGTGTTGCCGCGGAGTATTCCACCCGCGCGTTTGGCAGCATCGATGAACTATTAGACAAAGTGCAAGCGGTG
>DATGFY010000017.1:0-6788 GCA_035308785.1 Bacteroidota bacterium
CCACCACCAATGGCGGTGCAACGTGGTCCAAGCAAACGATTGCATCGGGCAACGACATCAACGATCTCGAAGATGTCGGGGGCGCGTTAATCATCGTCGGGCAGAATGGAATTATTCAGCAATCGAACGACGGCGGGAATACATGGAACTCGCTCGATTCGGGTCAGCGTCTCAGCGTCAACTGGATCGATTTCTCTTCTGCTGCTGCAGGCGTTGCAGTTGGGCAGGCCGGGTTGATTATGAGCACCACCAACGGCGGTACGAGTTGGAATGCGCAAACATCGCCGGTGCCGTCGGTTTCGTGCTACGGCGTCAAAAGCACGGATGCGACTCATGCGTGGGCGGTGGGCGATAACGGAACGATCATTAGGACGACGGACGGAGGAACATGGACAACGGAAAGCTGCCCGGTGACGCATACATTGTTCGGGATAAATTTTAACGGCAGCCAGAACGGATGGATCGTGGGCGGAGAATTTTCGGGATATACCGGCGTGATTTTGAATTCCACCGACGGGGGCAACTCGTGGCACGTACAGTATAACGGCGTGCCGAATATCCTCTACGGGGTTTCATTTCCAACGGCCTCGATCGGGTGGGCAGTGGGCGAAAACGGCACGATTCTTCATACGCGCAACGGCGGCGCAACATGGAGTTCGCAAGCGAGCGGCTTTTCCGGGGCGATGTACTGGTGCGCCTTCAGCGATACGATGAACGGTTGGGCGTGCGGCGATAACGGGAACATTCTCCATACCACGAACGGCGGCGCTGCCTGGACGGTCACAAAAACAGCGGCGAATGGTTTTCTTTACGGGATCGCCACTCCGGGACCGAAGGAAGCAATTGCAGTCGGCGATACCGGGGTGATCCTTCATACGTACGATGGCGGCGCAACATGGAACGTGCAATACAGCAGAACGGTGTTGAGCTTGTTCAGCGTCTCGGCAAACAGCTCGTCTCAACTTTTTGTCGGCGGCGATTACGGAACGGTGCTTACGTACACAAATCTTGCAAGCGATACCGGATCGATCTCCGGAAATGTGTTTTTCGATGCAAACCAGAACGGCGCGTTCGATTCCGGAGAACCGGGGCTTGGCGGATGGACGATATCGCTGACGGGCGGAGAAACGCTCTCGGTCCAGAGCGGATCGGACGGCAGTTACACCTTCGGCGGCTTGCCGTTCGGAACGTACAGCGTATCGATAACACCGCAGGCATCGTGGACGCAGACGACTGCGGCGACGTACAGCACAACGCTGTACAGCGGGAACCCGTCGGCGAATTCAAGAAATTTCGGAGAGTATATCCCGAACGGATCGGTGTTCTCGATTGCGAAGGGATGGAATCTGTTATCGCTGCCGGTTGTCACAAGCGATCCGCGGGTAACGACGGTCTTTCCAAACGCTTCATCGGGTGCGTATGTCTATTCGAACGGATATCTTGCAGTCGATACGGTACTGCCGGGCCCCGGATTCTGGCTGAAGTTTCCCGCCACGCAAACCGTTGTCATCTCGGGCACGGTACAACATGCCGATACCATAACGGTGCAAGCAGGGTGGAATATGATCGGCTCGGTGGGTGGGAGCGTCAGCACGTCGGCAATGACATCGGAGCCGGGCGGGATCATCGTTGGAAATATTTTCGATTTTGCGGGCAGCTATCATGCGGTAACGGAGATCGCCCCCGGCAAAGGATATTGGATAAAGGTGAACCAGGCGGGAAAGATTATTTTGACGGCGGGGCAGTAGGAAGTTGAAGAGCGAAGCTGGCCCCCGGGCGGGGAAGCACGCGCCGAAAGTAACTCACCCCCATCCCGAGCTTCTGCGAAGCCCGGGATTGCCCCTCTCTTACCAAGAGAGGGGCTGATTGTAAAAAACTACTTTATTAGCGCCAGCTTCTTTACAGCCAAATAATTACCCGCCTGCAACTTGTAAAGATAGATACCGCTGGGAAGAGTGGAAGCATCGAAGGTGACGGACTTGGGGCCGGGGGATTGGTTGGCATCGACGAGCGTTTTGATTTCCTGGCCGAGGAGGTTGTAGATTTTCAGCGTGACACGTCCCGGTTGCGGCAGAGTGTACCGGATGACCGTCGCAGGATTGAACGGATTGGGGTAGTTCTGGCTCAAGGAGAACTGCGTCGGGAATTCCGTCGGCTTGATATCGGAATTCGTTTCCGAGGTGTAGCGCCCCGTTGTGACCACGATGAAATCGCGGACCATCCCATCGGCGAGCGAAGGTGAGCCGAATTCCATCGTAATATCTTCGCCGGGATCGAGAGAGACGGCATCGCCATCATCCTGCGAGAGATTTAAGGCAACCTCGCCTATGCGGCTATGGTGCGCCGATAGGAGCGGGAGGGCGTTGCTCGTGTATCCCATCGGAAGTTCGATCGCCAATGCCGCATAATCCAGCAACGTATAGTCCGCGAACGTCATCGACATATCTGTTTCGATGGATTTCAGCGGGGTGTAGTACACTGCGGACCGTTCGCGGAAGGCGAACTGCATTTGCTCACCATCGGCTTCATTCGCTCCGATATATCCCTGGTCGCAGGTCGTCTTCTGCGGGCTGCGTTTTCCCACATGATCCGTCTGCCCGCCGAGGACGAGGCCCGCGTGGGCGGAGGAGAGATCAAACTTGTCTCCTGCTATTTTCTTCAGTGCGTTCGCTTGATCGGGGTCAAGCTCGAATTGAATATGCGCCGATTGTCCTTCCCGCAAGCGCACGGCGGTTGCGTGGTTCTCGCTGAGCGAAAAGGGCAATGTGCTACCTGTTGGGCTAATGCGATATGGAACGGCATACTGGACAATGCTTCCATCGCGCATCACGGCGATGCTCGTCCCCTTGAGATGATCCACCGCGATCAGTTGAACCTGATCGAAGGAGGAGCGTTCGTGCTCGAACTCGCCGAGTTTCAGGAGATACTTTCCGTCTTTGGATATAGGCGGTTCTTGGAGCTTGTAGTAATCGGTCACGTTCTTGCCTAGATTCGCCGACGCTTCGCTTTGCGGGAGAAGATTATTCTCCGCGGTCAAGCCGCCGAGCCCGGAAGTAAAAATATACGGGCAGCAGCCGCCGCCGCCCGGCGGTGGCGGCGGGGGCGGCGTTGAAAAGGTCCATGTCGATGATGGAACTTGATCATGCGCGTAATTCGCAGTGACGTTCCAGGTGTATGTTGTGCTATACGGAAATGTAATATGGAGGATGTCAAACGTATCAGTGACAGTTGCAACCGAATTCCAATTTGGGCAAGAAACATTCAGGGTGTAGGATTGGGCGCCTGATACGAGATGCCACACGAATAGCGGCTCGAGGATATTGGTGGCGTTGTTGGCAGGGACGTACAACTTCGGACCTACCGGCGCCTGGAAATCGAAGCTTGCGACAGAGTAAGCGCAACCGGCTGATGTAGCCGATTGACCGATGAACCATATTTTAGAGTTTACCGATGGATCTAAAGCTGCCCCCGCATAATCTCCCCAACGTCCTCCCATGCCACCGCAATTGCTGGACCAATAAATAGATGCTGCGTTTCCTGCCAGAATCTCATTGCTTCCCTTGGTTGCAGCATCCCCTGCGGCTCTTCGTGCGTACCGGGCGTTAATGTATTCACGAACACCGGATCTGCTGAACTCCAGGACGATATCTCCGTTCGGGTCAGCGTAAATCGCCGGATAGAAGTAGTAGAGGTGATCGGCGCCGTACGTAACATCCAGAGTTGCGCTAGAAGAACCAGAAGCGGAGGCATCGACCTTGAAATATCTGATGGCTGAAACGGTTTCATGTCCCCAGTTCGCCGCGGCGGTAAACGCACCATAAAGATAGCCGTTTTGATAGACGGGCGATTGTTCCAATCTCGAATCAAGAGTTGATGTCGCCACGCAGGGGTTTGTAGTATCGACTCCGGGTTGAAACGCACTTGGCGGTTCCGAATACGAAGCAACGGCGAATATTGCTTGTATCCCCAACGTTGGGTTGGAAAGGGGGTTAGTTACTTTCCAAAGGTACACTGACGCACCTCCGTAGGTACTCATCAGATAACCTCCGGTCGGAGAACCGAAATCGTGAGCGGGCACCACGTTGGTGGCATTCGTCCCATCACCATAGGTGAAATTCCAGAAATCTGTGTATGAGAACACACCACCGGCATATAATTGAGTTTTTGGTATGACCCGTACGCGCGAATACAGAGGAATAGAAGTGGAATAATTCAGTGGTAAGGAATATTGGTTAGAAGTGATGTATATCGCGTTATTATCAAAGCCCAGCCCGGGATAGTCGGACCATGAGGAGTCGCTACCGTCGAACTTCGCGTCAAGGTTATACGTGTTCCAACTTTGAGTTGGATCGTTCGAAGTCGATACAGCCAACAAGTATGATGAGCGACTTGGAATGGACTCAGCATCGAAGGCGTCTGTCATAATAACCCATCGTTGCGCCCCGGGATCATAAATAATCCTTGAATCGCAATACACAGCAAGTGTGGGGAGGGAGCTAAACCAAGACTGAAGCGTCGAAAATGAAATGAACGCCCCGGATTTAGAATAGATAAAGACGCCTTGGTTTGTAACGGAAACCATGTGGAGAGGCCCAACTGCGACGACGGGATCTCCGATAGAACCTGCGGTTGATATATGGAAATTGTTTGCTGTCGAAGACACTCCGTCCGGTCCCGTATCAACATCCGTTTCGGACGAGGAAGTAATATGCGGTTCTCCAGTCCTGCTTTTTTCGATATGTCGTTCTTTCCCAACTCCTTCATTATCATTCTCCCCTTCTGCGTTCTTTGTTGGAACATACTTGAGATGGAGAGGATCGATCAAGACGGGTTTCTTGCTGGTTCCGTGGGCTACTTTGGTTGATGCAGGTGCGGTTGAATAAGCCATGAGAAGACAAATCAGAGCCAGAGAGCAGAATTGCAGAGAACGTATCATAATTAACCTCGCTTTGAAATATGTTTTATTGAGTATGGACACATTTGAACGCGGAAACACGGGAATCTTTCGCCAAAATATAACCTGCGCGGGCCCACATGTCAATAGGGAAAACCCTATTTATTTTTGAATGGGGTCAATGCAATCAAATTAGCTCGATTTTTTGTATATTATATCCATCAATAATTAACACTGGATATCGGCTTATGACAACCAAACCACCTGCAAAAGTACAAGAAGCGGCTGCGGAATCGCTTGAAAAGATTGCGTATGCCAGCGTGAGCACCATAGCAACCGAAGAACCGAACGACCAAAACCGGCTCGGGTATCATGTGTGGCGGTGGCTGAAGAGCAAGGAAGGCACGCTCGAGCAGGCGGTAAAGGAATCGGGTTCGCGGCTGCATGTCAGTACTGCGGATGCTGTGAAGACGATTTCGGAATCGTTGAAAAAATCCGGGGTGATGTAAGATATTGCCAATTGCTGATTGGCGAATTCCGATTTGTTAAGAGCAGGGCCTCCACCGAAGCTACGGGGAACTACTTAATTGAAGGCGATTGCTTCGGTCGCTCACCCGCTCCGCGGATGTGCTACTCGCAATGACGAATCTACAAGAGGCCATTCAGGCTACACACGTCGCATCTTTTCCCTAACACCTAGCACCTATCACCAGGCACCTAGCACCTTATCGTTTGCTCCACTTGACATCTGCAGTAAAAAACCGTATTATATGGTAGCGACATAAATGTCGCAGTACTGTTCTAAAAACGACAAAACTGGCATATATGAAGACTGAGATCGGCGAACGGATACGCGCGGCGCGGGATAATAAGGAATTGGACCAGACGACGCTTTCGGATAAGATTGGCGTGGTGATGCGGACGCTGCAGCGCTGGGAGAAGGGCGAGCAGATTCCGGCGGGCGATTATCTTGTTGCGATCGCGAAGTACACCGGCGTACGGCCCGAGTGGCTGTTGACGGGCGAGGGCGAAATGTACCCGGCGCCGATCGACCCGACCAAAAATATTTTCAAACTGCACCGCGATACGCTGACGAAAGGAATTCCTTTGGTGACAATCCCGGTGTTTGCCTCGGTGCCTGCGGGAAAAACGGCGGCGATCTTCCATCCCGATTATGCGGAGCGGTATGTCACGGTGGATAACATCCGCGACCCAAGCGCGTTTGCGTTGGTGGTCAAGGGGAACAGCATGTCGCCGAAGATTGAAGACGGCGATATCGTTGTGGTGAGTCCGAAGCAGGACGTGCGGAGCGGAGATATCTGCGTGATCCGCGTGAACGAGGAGGACGTGTTGAAGAAAGTGAAGATCGAGCAACAGTATGTGCATTTGATTCCGTTGAACCCTGCGTTCGAACCGGTGACGGTGCGGAAGAGGGACATTTCGTTTTTGGGAAAGGTTGTTAAAGTAATTAAATCGTTGTAAGGGGACCCTCACCCCCCCTGCTCCTCTCCCCAGTGGGGAGAGGGGAGAGTTTTTTTGAATAGCAGGTCGGCGAGAGTATTGCAAACTGTCTCCGGGATTGCTTCGTCTTCCGTTCGACTTCGTCGAACGCCATCCTCGCAATGACTAGTTTATCAGAGGCACAGATCACACCCACTTGCATGCTTTTTTGCCCGTCTAGATGAATTTCGGTATATTTGATGGATGAACGTACCGAATGCCTGCCAAGAGTAATGACTACCATTCAAATTTTGCTGATCGATCAGAAGAACGCCATCAAGCCGTCGCTGGAGAGCAGCTTGACGACGATCGAATCGGCCTCGTTTAACGTCGATTTTCTGCCGGCGAAGGGCGCCGAGCGCTACCTGAAATCGTCCAAGAAACTCTACGAAGA
>DATGFY010000018.1:0-7838 GCA_035308785.1 Bacteroidota bacterium
GTTACTTCGATGAAAGCATTCTCGAATACGCTTTTACATGGGCGAACAGTCCCTCGGCGGCTGCGATCTGCCGGTCGTTCTGCAAACCGGCGGCAATTCTTCCGTGATCGCCTTTATACCGGCTCATGATTTCCACGTTGAGCGAGTGGAGAAGCTCTGCCCGGTTCTTTTCAATGGCAGACGACTTTTCCTTTTCGAGTTCCGTTTTCAGCCGTCCGATTTCCTCGCGCACGGATGGGCCGTAGTTCGATTTATCGGCAAGGAGCGAAAGCTCGTCGAGTTTCTTCTCGCCTTCGTCCTCGTAGGTGAATTTCTGGTCGTCTAAGAATTTCTTGAAATCGGCGAGCAGGGCATCGTTGGCGACAAATGAATCGGCTCCGCTCTTATGCGCGGCAACGTATTCGGTAGCAAACTTGAAATACATTAACCGGCGGATCAGTTCGACATTGAGGACGCTTGGCGCGGGCAAATCGACCAGCGTATCGGGCGCAATGCCGCCATGTTCGTGCACCAACCGTCCGTTGAGCGTCTTGAAATCGTGCTCGACGCTGTCGATCATCACTGCAAACGCGCCGTTGTTATCGCGCCGGGAGTAATCGATCTCCTGGATGCATCGCCCGCTGGGCGTGTAGTATTTCGCGGTGGTGATCTTGAGTTGCGTATTGTACGATAGCGGCACGACCGTTTGCACCAATCCTTTGCCGAAACTGCGTGTGCCGAGGATAACGCCGCGATCGAGATCCTGAATCGCGCCGGCCACGATTTCGCTTGCACTGGCGCTGTTGCGGTTCACGATAACGATGAGCGGAACATCGGGCACGAGCGGATCTTCCATCGAATAATATTTTTTCTCGGAGTCGGGCTTGCGTCCTTTGGTGCTCACGATCAGACTGCCCTTGGGAACGAACTTCGAGACAATTTCGACTGCAGCTTCGAGCAAACCGCCCGGGTTATCGCGAAGGTCCAGCACAATGCCTTTCATCGTGCCGCGCAGTTTCAAATCCTGGATTGCCAACCGCACTTCGTTGCCGGCGCCGCGCGAGAAGCGTTCGAGTTTGATGTAGCCGATTCCCGAATCGATAAAATCGGAATAGGTGACATTTTTTAATTCGATCTCTTCGCGGGTAAGCGTAAAGTTCAATGGCTCCTTTTCATCTTCGCGATCGATCTTTACGTGCATTTCCGATCCCGGTTCGCCGCGCGTCAAAGACCGGACATCTTCCGGCTTCATGCCGGTTAAACTCTTGCCATCGATCTCGAGTATTCGGTCACCGGGCAGCAGTCCCTGCTTTGCAGCGGAGTATCCGTCCATGCAGGAAATCACAGTGATGAACCCATCGCGCACGCCGATGGTAACGCCGATGCCGCCGTACATCCCGGTGGTGATCAGTTCGATTTCATCGCCCTCGCTCTCATCGATGAAATTAGTATAGGGATCGAGCGAACCGAGAAGGCCATCGATGCCCGATTCCATAAATTTCTGCGGATCGACTTGATCGACATAATTGAGCGAGACTTCTTTATAGACGCGCCCGAAGATATCGATGCTCTTGTTGAGCTGAAAGAAATAATCCGTATCGGCGGGTTTGAAACCGACAATGAATGCGCTGACACCGATCACTGCGGCGAGAGCGCCGAGTGTCCATCGCCGCCGTGTTCCTAAAAACCATCGTTTCATAGGTATCCTTATTCGTGAAAAAAATTGGAAATTCAATCCTCTCCCCAGTTCATCCGCGAAAAACTATTGCGGTCTCGATAACGGTGGGAGATGCTTCGCTTCACTCAGCATGACAACTTAGATGGCCAAACTATTTCATGAGGTGTGATTCGACTGCGTTCGCTATTTGTTCGTGGAGGCCTTGTACGGGCTGGGCGCCATCGAAGACCACAAACCGATGCGGGTGCTGCTTCGCAAGTGCGAGATATCCTTCGTGGACCCTGCGATAAAAGTCTGCGCCTGAGGATTCCATCCGGTCTGAAGGGACCCCGGCACGTTTCTGGCGGCGGATAATTTCATCGATTTCAATGAGTAACAACACGGTAAGGTCGGGAGTCGTTCCGCGGCTGGCTAAACGGTTGATCGCCTCGATGTCCTCCAGCCCGATGCCGCGGCCGTATCCTTGATACGCAGTGGTAGAATCGAAAAACCGGTCGCAAATCACGATTGCCTTTTCGGCCAGCGCGGGATTGATCACCTCCGAAACGAGCTGCGCGCGGGCTGCCGAAAAGAGAAACATCTCGGCTGAGCCGCTCATTTCGAGGTTGCGCTTATCCAAAAGCATCTCGCGAATCTTCTCGGAAATGGCGGTGCCGCCGGGTTCGCGCAAAACGATCACGCGCTTGCCCGTGCGGTTGAGCCGCTCTTCGAGAAGTTTAATCTGGGTGGTCTTGCCCGAAAAATCGAGCCCTTCGAAGGAAATAAACATTAACCCCGCTGACGCTTATGCATGATCAATTTCAAATTAACCAAAAAGGGGAAGATATTCAAACGAAAAGATTATGGAAAATAGATGATGGAAAATGGAACACAAGAAAAAAAGATTAGGTGGGAATGCCATCCGAAGGAAGTTTGGAGCACTTGGGGGAGAACTACTCGTACAAAATGAGGGCGGAAGGGCGGATTCATTGGCAAAAAAGCGAAACTTTCGTATATTGTATGACGCTTTACTGCTTGCCGCTCGCAGATTCCTTCTTTTCAATCAAAAATCGGCAATCAAAAATCGAAAATGCTTTATTGGACAGGTAGCTCAGCTGGTAGAGCAACGGCCTGAAAAGCCGTGTGTCGGCGGTTCAACTCCGCCCCTGTCCACCCCCTTATCGTCATTTTTCACTTCAAGTGTTAGCAGCTGCCAACAATACTGCTAACACTTTTTTTATTTTTAGAAGTGAAAATGTCCAGCCAGTTCAATCATAAGGAAAGATTCATCGCATCCGGAACACCGTGCAAAAATGTTCAATGGTTTCTGCAAACTACCTGCCTTCACCCATCTCACAGAGAAATAATGCCGAAATACAGACATTGCGGCTGACTTTTGGGGAAATTGTTTCGGCAAAAGGAGTGTTCTATAGTTTAAGGGGTATATAAACCTCAAGCGTGCGTTGTGCTCGGGAAAAAAGAATCAACCAAATTCTAAACCTCCTATGAAAATCACTCTTCGCTTGATTATTTCCTTACTGGGAAGCGCAATCCTCGTTGCCTCAGTATTCTCGTATTTTCAATACCAAAACGAGCAGCAACAGCTCACCGCCGGGCTTGTGCGTCAGGCCTCCGGGTTGGCCTCAAGCATGGAAACTTCTGTCACCGAGTTAATGGAATCGGGTCCGCACGAGCGACTCACGAATCTGCTGGAACGCTACACCAAACGGGTTCCATCAACCGGGATCGCCGTCTTCGATACCCAGGGAGTTTTCGTCGAAGGGAAAGAATGGATCGACAGTTCAACCGTGATTCGCTCAAGGTATCTTCCGGGGGCGGGAAATAACCACGATGAACTCTCCGGATATGAAACTCTGGGAGGTGTGCGAAGATTTATCTTTGCGCTGCCTCTCTTCCGGGACGAACAATTCGTCGGAACGCTGCTCCTTGTCAACGACGCCTCGGATACGGACCAACGGCTCTCGGATATCCTGAGAACGGATTTCTTGCGGCTCTTGGTCCTTGCCCTATTCATCAGCGTGATGACAGTACTGATGATCCGTTGGAGCATCATCGGCCCGATTGCCCAAGTGGCAAACTGGATTCAGGGGCTGCGGCTTGGGAAAGAGAGATTTCCGATAAATATTCCGCGGGGTGATATCCTGGGACCTCTCGCCAAAGAAGTTACCTTGCTGGCAAGAAACCTTACGCTTGCGAGGGCGTCCGCTGAGGCGGAAGCCCGGCTCCGCGTCGAGTCGGAATCGACCTGGACATCGGAGCGGCTGCGGGAAACAATACGGCAGGAGCTTGGGGCGAAGAATCTTTACCTCATCTCCAATCGCGAGCCATATCTCCATCAGAAGAAAGGCGGAGAGACGAGCTGCATTGTGCCCGCCGGCGGTTTAGTCACCGCGCTGGATCCAGTCATGCGTTCCTGCGGCGGCCTGTGGATCGCTCATGGGAGCGGTGATGCGGACATGGAAACATCCGATCAGAACGGCAAGCTGGCGGTTCCGCCCGATGAACCCAGTTATACCTTGAAACGCGTTTGGCTTTCCCGGGAAGAAGAAGAAGGGTATTATTACGGCTTTTCAAACGAAGGGATATGGCCTCTTTGCCACATAACCCATACCCGGCCGATATTCCGCGCCGAAGACTGGAAGCAGTACCAGGTCGTCAACCAAAAATTTGCCGACGCGCTGCTTGAAGAAATAAAGGAGGAAGAAGAGCCGATCGTCCTGATACAGGATTATCATTTCGCGCTCCTTCCCTACTTAATTAAGACCCAGCGTCCCGATGCCCGGGTGGCGTTGTTCTGGCATATTCCGTGGCCAAATCCGGAATCCTTTGGGATCTGTCCGTGGAAGCGCGAGCTTCTTATCGGTTTGCTCTCGTCGGATTTGCTCGGTTTCCATATTCAGTATCACTGCAATAATTTTCTCGAATCGGTCGATCAGTTCCTCGAATCGAAGATCGACTGGGAAAAATTCTCGGTCGAACGAAACGGCCAATTCACGTTCGTGAAACCGTTCCCGATCAGCGTTGCATATCCTGTCGCCGAGTCGGCCGGCGAAGAAAACATCGCGCCCCCATCGGATCTCATCGCGAAGACGGTGCAAGCATTGGGAAAGACAGTGCCCTATATCGGTGTCGGCGTGGACCGAATCGACTACACGAAGGGTATCGCCGAACGGTACAAGGCAATCGAACGGTTTTTCGAAAAGTATCCCGAGTTCAAACAAAAAATGGTTTTTGTGGAACTCGGGGCTCCCAGCCGGACCCATATCAAGCGGTACCACGATCTGCTCGCCGAAATTGAACAAACCGCGAACGAGATCAACTGGAAACTGCAAACCTTACGGTGGAAACCGATCCTCTATTTTGAAAGCCATCACGATCATGCCCGGATCAACCTCCTGTACAAGGCCGCCCGATTCTGCATGGTGACCTCGCTTCACGACGGCATGAACCTTGTCGCGAAAGAATTCGTTGCGTCCCGTAACGACGACGATGGAGTCCTCATCCTCAGCCAATTTACCGGCGCGGCGCGCGAATTGCAGGATGCTCTCATCGTCAATCCATACGATATCGATGAGATGGCGGATGCAATTTATCAGGCAGTGACCATGCCGGACGCCGATCGGAAAGAACGGATGCAGCGAATGCATGCCGAACTCAAAGAATACAACATCTACCGGTGGGCCGGGAGTCTCGTATCGACCTTGTGCCGAATCAGGGTAAAGAAACCAGTTCAACTTGAAACCGCATGACACAATCGTATCTTTTGGATCCCGGCACATGGAAGAACGTGTGCCGGAAGATACGGCCGGAAACAACGCTGAATATCTTCCTCGATTTCGACGGGACTCTTGTTCCGATACGGAAACGGCCATCCGAAGCCATCCTTTCGGCCGATGCTCGTTCGGTGCTCCGCCAATTGTCCGAAAGCGTCGGGACCCGAGTCAGCATTGTTACCGGGCGCTCACTGGCGGATATCAGGAGCCTCGTCAAGCTCGATACGATACTTTTCGCATCGAACCACGGCCTCGAGATCGCGGACAATCGTTCATACTGGAGACACCCGGATATCGACGAATGCCTGCCGCCCCTGATCCAATTTCGGAAGCAGATTCAGCGGAAGCTGCGCGGCGTCGCCGGTCTTTCGATTGAGGACAAAGGGATAACTTTCAGCGTCCACTACCGGGGGGTCAACGCGCGTGATATCCCCGGAGTCAAAAGCGTCATCGCAGAATCGCTCGCGAGCTTCGATCACCTCATCAGAATCACCACGGGCAAGAAAGTCATTGAGGCCCGGCCTTCGGTTCCGTGGAACAAGGGGTTCGCCGTTCAGCGCATACTGCGCATGTATCCCGCAGGCAGGTCATCGGCAGCGCTTTACGCCGGCGATGATCAAACAGATGAGGACGCATTTGCCGTACTCAGGTCACGGGCGATCACCATTCGCGTAGGTTTCGATCAATCTTCCCGTGCAGCATATTACGTGGACAAGCCATCCGACCTGATACGGGCAATGAAAACGATCGTAACGTTGCGAACGAATATGATAGGTGAAACATGAATCACATCGCATCAGAGCCATTCCGATTTCACACACGGCAAAACCTGACCTATCTCCTGGGGAGAAAAGCGCGGAACATTGCCGAACTGCTGGCCGGTATTAAGGAATTCCCGGTCTCATCGGTTTACCATCATACGCACCACTATCTTGACCGGCATGAATTTCTTTCACCCGAACCGCCGAACGATTATGCTTATTGGATAAGAAATATTCTTCAGGATAATGTGCTCGCGGAAGAAATTGCAGGCATCGACCTGTTATCATTTTCCTCTTTGCGCGATATGCAAGAACGGTTGATCGAACTGCTCGAAGAACGGCTGGCGCGCGATCCCGAGGCCTCCCATCGCGCAGTCGCCGCAGGAGAAGAATTTCATTTTATGGCCGCCCAAACGTTCATTTTCCCCACAGAATACGTCGCGCGGGATCTGCAGGAATTCCTTGGGTACCTCCGACTGGTGACTCATCACTCCCTCTATTTTCACATGTTCGAAGCGCGGCTGTTTCATCCTACGTTCCAATTCAGTTATTGGTTCGAACATTCAATGAATAACAATTTCCTGGGAGCCTCGATCAAACAACTCGACCCATATTCCATGACCATGGACAATCTCCGGCGTCAGCTTGAGATGCTCGTCCGCCGAGAACTGGAGGCGAAATAATATGCAATCCATACTAGAATACGAACCCATAGTCGGCAAGGAGACTATTCACGAGCTTGACCTGTTCGCCGGAAGGCTGTCCGGCGTCGTCGTCCAGCACATCAACTCCACTTCAGTCGGCGGCGGCGTTGCCGAAATCCTCAATCGAATGATTCCGTTGTTCAAGGATGTCGGAGTCAACGCCTCCTGGGATGTGATTAAAGGCGGCGAAAAGTTCTTCGAAGTGACGAAGAAGATACATAATTCACTCCATGGCCAAGGAGTTGAAATCTCCCGGGAAGAGTTCGATCTTTTCGTCGCAACCAACGAAGCAAACGCGCGGGGAATGGAGTTTCGCGGCGACGTTATTTTCATCCATGATCCCCAGCCAATCGGCCTCGTCGAGCGGAAGGCCGAGACGGGGCGCCATTGGATCTGGCGGTGCCATATCGATTTCTCGCGGCCCGATCCCGCGACCTGGGATTTCCTGAAACACTATATTGAAAGATATGATGCCAGCATCTTTTCCGCGCCGGCGTTCGCGCGGGAGCTCACCATACCCCAGATTCTCATCGCCCCCTCGATCGATCCGCTCAGCGATAAAAACAAGGAGCTGAGCCAAGACATGATCGACTCCGTACTGACCAGGAATAAGATCAATCCGGAACGTCCGATCGTCACGCAGATTTCCCGGTTCGATTATTTGAAAGATCCGATGGGGGTAATTCAGGTCTTCCGGAAGGTCCGCAAGTATATCGATTGCCAGCTCGTGCTCGCGGGAGGTTCCGCAACGGACGACCCTGAAGGCGAGAAGGTTCTGGCGGAGGTCCGGGAGGCGGCAACCAATGATCCGGATATCTTCCTCCTATCGCTTCCCCCGGGAAGCGATATCGAAATCAATGCCCTGCAACGGGCATCCACTGTGGTATTGCAAAAATCGTTGCGGGAGGGATTTGGCCTTACCATCGCGGAGGCCCTGTGGAAG
>DATGFY010000019.1:0-4030 GCA_035308785.1 Bacteroidota bacterium
AGCGCCGTTTCTCTCAAAGTAGATCATTCATTGATGGGGAACATTTTGCCATTGTAAACGTATATAGAAGTAAACTTGATGCAATATTCCTCATTCATACCTTCTAATGCCCGCGAATAACACTGGAGGCGGCAAAGACCCGCGCGTAAAGGACATCCTTCGGGACGACATCCTGAAGGGCGACCTACCGCGCACGATGAAGCGCGAATACCGCGCCCTCAAAGAGTTTTTCCTTACCGATGAGCGCCGTGAACGCCTAAAACAAATGCGATGGTTCAGGGCCGCCATATATACGTTTGGATGGCTCATCCAAGCTCTATTCTTCAAGCTCACTCCGTTGCGCCGCGTGTTGCTTCTCCTCGCCCTTTTTATCTCAATCTTTGCGAGCAACATCGAGGTTAACGGCACGAGTTACAACCTCAGTTTGAACCTGAATTTCGTCACCGGCTTAATCCTCTTGTTCATCCTGATGCTCGAACTCAAAGACAAACTCGTTGCCCGCGATGAACTCGAAGCAGGCAGGGCAGTGCAGACGTCGCTCATGCCGAAGCGGATGCCCGAAGTTCCGGGATGGTCGATCTGGTTATATACCCGCACCGCGAACGAGGTGGGCGGCGACCTTGTAGATTTCCAGGAACTCGATTCCGGCAATTACCGCATTGCCCTCGCCGATGTTGCGGGGAAAGGCTTGCGCGCTGCCTTGCTGACGGCAAAAATTCAGGCGACGTTGCGTGCGCTCGCCCCCGATTATGTCACCGTCGCAGAAACCGGTTCGAAACTTAACAAAATCTTTTACCGCGATACCACGAGGAGTTTTTTTGCCTCGATGGTCTATCTGAACCTTCGAAAGGAAAACGGTGCGGTGCAGTTCATCAACGCAGGCCATCTGCCGCCCATCGTTTTGCGGAAAGACGTGATCGATGAGACGAAGAAAGGCGAGCCTGCCATCGGGATTTTTCCTGAAATTGCATACACCCAAAATACAGTCGAACTCAATACCGGCGATACTTTAGTTATCTATTCGGACGGTCTTACAGAGGCAAAGAACGAGATGGGAGGATTCTACGGAACGGAACGTTTGATGCGCCTGCTTCCTCGAATGCAATCGCTGACCGTGCAGGAATGCGGCGAGCGAATTGTTGGCGATGTCGATTTCTTCGTCGGCGAAGCCCCCGTCGCAGACGATCTATCCCTCGTCATCGCCCGAAGGACTGTTTAAAGGGGTTGATATAGCGTTTCCCAGCGGGGGATGGAAAATTCTATCTTGCTCCCCCCTCGCTCCGTTTTGGAGAGAGGGGGGCAGGGGGTGAGTGGCATACCACCTTACTCTTTCGGCGGTTCCCACAACTCTATCTTATTTCCTTCCGGGTCAAGCACCCACGCAAAATTTCCGTACTCGGATTTTTCAATCTCACCGACTACTGTAACACCTTCTTTACGCAATATTGGAATTAGTTCTTCGAGGTTCTCCACGCGATAGTTGATCATGAACGGCTGGTCGCTTGGGGAGAATTTCTTCGACTCTTTCTTGAACAGCGCCCAGGTGGTAACACCCTTCTTCTCCGGCTGATCCAGATCTCGCCATTCGAACATTGCACCCCAATCATTGTAGGGGATGCCGAGGTGTTTATCGTACCATGCGCCGAGCGTTTTAGGGTCGCTCGACTTGAAAAATATTCCGCCAACTCCGGTTACACGTTTCATATTCAATGGATGTAATGTGGAGGTAAGAAAATAAATGTGTCATTCTTTACCCGCGGTCTTCTGGGCGGGCCGCAAGCTATAATCGCGCCCTTCTCTTCGAAAGAGAGGGGATGGGGTGAGTTACCAGGCGTAGCGCAGGTCCGCCAATTGAAACCACTCTACCCCCGCCGTCGGCGATCATTTCTGCGACTGCCAAACCGCGATTGCCCGCTTTGCGATCCGCCGGATGAATGCCCGTGCGAGTGCCCTTGTGGACGAGTGTGAGCAGGACCTTTCGGCGCTTCCGCCATTTTAGGAAGTTCTGCAGCATCAACTGCCTTCAGCGAAATGCTCCCACCGTAGGTAAACAATATCTGTTTGAAGAATTTCTTCTCTTCTTCAGTTGCAATCAGCGAGATCGCTTCGCCGCGCTTGCCCGCACGAGCTGTTCGGCCTACCCGGTGCGTATAGGTATCGACGTCGCGGGGGATTTCGTAGTTATAAACATGCGTAATATCGTCGATATGCAATCCGCGGGCGGCAACATCGGTGGCAACCAATACATTGAATCTCTTCCGCTTGAAATCCTCCGTTACCCGCTCGCGCTGGTTCTGCGACATATCGCCGTGCAAACACTTTGCAACAACTCCTTGCTGCGAAATGCGGCTCGCAAGTTTCTTGGTAAAATGTTTCCGGTTGCAAAATACTAATGCGAGATCGCGTTCGCGTTTCAACAAATGGATGAGAATCGGAAGCTTTTGATCAGATCCCATTTGGTAATAGGTCTGGCGGAGGAAATCCGGCTTCACTTCGGTATCGAGATGGATTTCACGCGGATTGCGGAGATACTTTTGGCTCACACGGACGATCTCTTTCGGCATCGTTGCGCTGAAGAGCAAGGTTTGCCGCTTCGCCGGAACATGCTTCACGATTCGATCGATATCAGGGAGGAAGCCCATATCAAGCATGCGGTCGGCCTCATCGAAGACGAGGAAGCGGATCGTATCGAGATGGACTACGCCGCGGTTCATCAGATCGAGGAGCCGGCCCGGCGTGCCGACGATGATATTCGTCAGCCGGATTTTATCAATCTGGTGGCTAATAGAAACGCCGCCGTAGATAGGGGTAACCCCCAGATGCTTGCCCTGGGAGAATTTGATAAACTCATCGGAGATTTGCACGGCGAGTTCGCGCGTTGGCGCAAGCACCAATGCGGAAATGCCGTCGCGCCGATTGATCTGTTCAATCAAGGGAAGCGCAAAAGCCAACGTTTTGCCTGAGCCCGTTTCGGACTGCGCTATGACATCGTGGCCCGCATTGATCGCAGGGATAATCTGTTCCTGAACTGCAGTGGGACTGGTAATTCCGTTTTTACGTAGCAGGGCTAAAGTTGCGCTGCCGAGACTTAGAGATTCGAAGGTGGCCATGAGGTTAGTATATTCTCTTAAAGATACGGCAAAATGCGGTGGTATCAAAATACAGTGAACTGTGAACAATAAACAGCTCTCAGTTTGAGAGCTCCATTTCATTCACAACTTAACAATTTTGTCATTCTGAGCGTTAGCGAAGAATCTCCCACCGTTCGACAAACTCTCTCACCGAGTCATAATCATTCCCACTCCAAAAAAACCGTCATTGCGAGTGGAGCGTCGAAGACGCGTAGCGCGGCAATCTCATCAGTGTAGGTAGCGCCCCATTAGGCACTGGCACGCACCTTCTTTTTCTTTTCCCCTCTTACTTCTCACCTTCTCACGCCTTTTTTATTTGTAGTATAAAATTTTTATTTTTTTAACCGTAAATTCCATAAAAACAATTTCTTAGATGCGAAAATTCATGCAAAATTGGGGGTGTTTTTGTGTAGTATTTAGGATTTTCAAGCCACTATTTGACAGAAAGTGTAGCGTGTTGATTCGTAATCGCACCAACGATCCCGTCCTAACCAGCCCGGCTTACCACCCTCCGCCTCTGGTGGATGTGTGGAGGGCTATCTTTGGAGACGGGCTTGTCCGCCTCCGCCACTGGCTGGTTGCACGCTCTACCCGCCGGTTAGGCGGGCGTAGGCGTGGACCCTGCCCCGATCCGCCCGCGGCGGACTGTCCGGCTTGCACGCCGTAGGAGTGGGTTCTTTTCTTTCTATTGCCTGCCCGCCCATCTTTGGGGGCAGCCAGCTCTCCGCCACAGGCGGATTACCCGCCGTCTGTGTGGCGGGCTATTCTTGAAGACGGGCTTGCAAGCTTTACCCGCCGGTTAGGCGGGCGTAGGAGTGGAGCCTGCCCCGTTATGATTCTGAACGGGGTTCTTTTCGACTCGTCACTGATTACCCGACCATCTGTTGTGGCGGGCTATT
>DATGFY010000020.1:0-2899 GCA_035308785.1 Bacteroidota bacterium
CGGTCTTGCCGAATTTCGCGCCGGTGGAAGTGGTGATCAAATGAAAGACGATACCGTGCGCTTCGCCGCCTTCAACGCGGCGGATGAGATCGACGCCGGAGACGATATTTCCCCACTGATCGCTGCCGCCCATTTGCAGCGTGCATTTGTGTCGGCGATAAAGCTCGAGGAAATCGTACGATTGCAGGAGCGAGTAGCAAAACTCGGTGAACGACATGCCCTGCTCGTTTTCGAGACGCGATTTCACAGAATCCTTTGCCATCATTTCATTGACAGAGAAATGTTTTCCGGTATCTCGGAGGAACTCCATCATCGAAAGCGGCACAAGCCAATCGGCATTATTGACTAACTTAGCGGCATTGCCTTTCGCATTAAAATCAAGAAAGCGCGAGAGCTGGGCCTTGATGCCGACAAGATTGGCTTCGATTTCTTCGAGGGAAAGTAACTTTCGTTCGGCAGTTTTACCGCTCGGATCGCCGATCATCCCCGTGCCGCCGCCGGCGATGGCGATGGGGATATGTCCGGCGCGCTGCAGGTGGACTAATCCCATAATCGGAAGCAGCGAGCCGACGTGGAGGCTCGAGGCGGTTGGATCAAAGCCGATATATGCGGTGACCTGATGGTCCTTTAGGTGTTTCTCGACTCCATCAGTTGAGGAGTGAAGAAAACCGCGCCAACCCAGCTCTTTGAAGAAATCGATAATCATCATGATGTCCTAAGTTCCAATATCCAAATGCCAAATTCCAACAAAATTCCAAGTGCAAATTTCCAATAGTTCCAACTTTGAATGAACACGGGTTTGCTCATAAGGGTTTATTATGATTTCGGATATTGTATTTGATTGGAATTTGAAGCTTGGCGTTTGGAATTTCTCCCGTAGGGAGTTACTCCCATTCTATAGTAGATGGGGGTTTGGAGCTAATATCATAAACTACGCGGTTAATGCCGCGAACCTCGTTGACGATGCGGCTCGAGACCTTCGCGAGCAGATCGTGCGGGAGCTGCGCCCATTCGGCGGTCATACCATCCATGCTGGTAACGGCGCGGAGGGCAGCGACATTTTCGTACGTGCGCATATCACCCATCACTCCCACAGATTGAACGGGAAGAAGGACTGCAAACGCCTGCCAGAGTTTTTCGTACCAACCCGCGGCGCGGATTTCCTGTATAAAAATCGCATCGGCTTTGCGCAAGAGGGTCAACCGTTCAGGAGTTATTTCGCCGACGACACGGACTGCAAGACCGGGGCCAGGAAAGGCATGGCGGGTAATAAATTCTTCGGGGAGACCGAGTTTGCGGCCAACCTCACGGACTTCGTCCTTGAACAGCTCGCGGAACGGCTCGATCAGTTTCATGCGCATGCGTTCCGGCAAACCGCCAACATTGTGGTGCGATTTAATGGTGTGCGATGGTCCGCGATGAGAGATCGATTCAATAACATCGGGATAGAGCGTACCCTGGGCGAGAAAATCGACCTCGCCGATCTTCTGAGCTTCTTGCTCGAACACTTCGATAAATACGCGACCAATAATCTTTCTCTTCTGTTCCGGATCGGTCACGCCGGCGAGGTTTTTCAAGAACAGTTCGGTTGCATCGACATAATCAAGATTGAACTTATACGTATCGCGATACAATTTTACTACCGCGTCGCTCTCATTCAAGCGCATGAGGCCGTTATTGATATGGATGCAATAAAGCTGATCGCCAATAGCTTCATGGAGCAGGACGGCAAGGACTGATGAATCCACACCGCCGCTGAGGGCGCAAATAACTTTTCTGGAGCCGACCTGCCGACGGATTTCGGCTTTGTCGTCTTCGATGATTGTACGGGCGTCCCATCCCCCCTTGCATTTGCATATCGTATAAAGATAATTGCGGAGAATCTCTGTGCCTTTTTCGGAATGCAGCACTTCGGGATGGAATTGAACGCCGAAAATATTCCGCGCCTTATCGCGGATGGCACAGATTGGTGCATTTTTTGTATGGGCGATCTTTTCAAATCCGGCGGGCATCTTGGTAAGCGCATCGCCGTGGCTCATCCATGCGCGCATCGTTTTGTTTCCGGCGTTGGCGGATCCGTTGCCGAAGAGATTCGAGAACAGGTCGGTATCATCATCGATCATCACATCGGCAGCGCCGAATTCGCGGTGGGCGGAGCGATCGACTTCGCCGCCTAGTTGGTAGGCAATTAATTGGAGGCCGTAACAGATGCCGAGAACGGGAACGCCGAGAGAGTAAATCTCAGGTGCGCTGTGAGGCGCATCTTCGGCATACACGCTCGAAGGCCCGCCGGAAAAGATGATGCCTTTCGGGTGCAAGGCGCGGATTTTCTCGATAGGCAAATTGAATGGGTGCAGCTCGCAATATACGCCGATCTCGCGGACGCGCCGGGCGATCAGTTGAGAGTACTGCGCGCCAAAATCGAGGATAAGGATTAGTTCTGGATGCGTCAATGTGCTACGGGATGATCGATTATGATTGAATTGCCATTTGGGATTGATTTAAATATAAGAAAAGTTGGGGGTTGTTGCTATTTTTGGATCGAAAGTTGGATGTTGAAACAATTGCGAGGGGAGATTTGGCTGCAGGAATGTATGCACGAGAATGGAATGCTCAAGATCAGGCGAGCGGGATTTATTATTACCGGCTGGAGGCCGAGGGACAGAACGGCAAGGATTTTTCGACGACGAGGAAGCTGGTGTTGATTAAATAAAGGAGGCTTCTCTCCTCACCAAGTGCTATACGAAAGTCTAAGAAAAGGCGCTGGATTCCCGCCAGAAGCATGCGGGAATGACACACAAATGGCTACGAATCCTTCTCGGCGTATGCCTCGATCGGCGGGCAGGAGCAGATGAGATTGCGATCGCCTTGCGCGCTGTTTACCCTTCCAACAGATACC
>DATGFY010000021.1:0-2752 GCA_035308785.1 Bacteroidota bacterium
CACGCCTACGGCGTGCAAGCCAGACAGAGGTAGTTCCGGGCAGGCTGTGGATTCACGCTAGAAACATTCCTCCAAAAAGACGGCGGACAAGGCGGGAATGACACCATCCAGGGCACTACGGGACCGACCGAGATTGCCGCGTCGCTTCCCGCCAAACAGACGGCGGGCAAGCGCTCCTCGCAATGACGATCACTCTGGATGAAGATATGATTCTTCAGAAAATTTCTTTATTTTTAGTCGCCAATGATAGATCCAGCCAAGAGAAAAGACCCTGTCCGCCGCGGCGGACCGCTAGAAACATTCCGCCAAAAAGACGGCGGACAAGGCGGGAAGGACAGATCAGTTTTAAAATGGCTAATTTACGGGTCATGGATTATGGTTGCAGTCGCGACCACCATGCTTTCATCTTGCTCGCCCAAATCGGCCCAGACTGCGAAACCGGCCATATCGGATACTCTGGTCAACTTTTATGCGGATTTTCTGGTATTCAGGTATGACACCACAAATGCGCGATTGCTTCCGGCTGAATATGAGGCTAAGATCGACAGCCTTTACCGACTGCATCATCTTGATTCTTTGAAAGTTACGACGGGATTACGGAAAATGAACTCAGATCCGGCGGTATGGGAGGTGTTTTTTGGGGCTGTTTCCGAGCGAATTTCGTCGAAAAAGCCGAAAACGGGGCCGCGATAAGGTAATTTATTATTGGAACTTTATTGCAATGTAAGTGTTAATTATGTATGTTCAACTAATCCACTTAATGATAAGGAGTTGTGTACAGTTCCATTGATACAGAATTTAACTAACAACAAATCAGAACAGAGCGGATTCCTGCCGCTGACAGAGGAAACTCTGAATATCCATGCTCCCTCGGGTCCGGGTCTTTATATGCTTGCGATACGGATGGGAAAAGATGGATATTTTACCTTCCACGTTAATCAAACGGATAATCTGTACGAGAAGCTCCGCAGGATCGTCGATGAACACGATGCGAAGTTCGGCGAACGGCCTGCCAAGCTCAAAGCAGCGACGCAGTGTTACGTGATGTTCTTTCCATTGCCGCGCAGCGAGCGCAAATGCGAAGTGGAGAAATTGTTTCTCCTCGATGAGGCAGTAGGGAGCGCGCTGTTTGTGATTAACTGCAACTGAAACCTTGATTCACTTGATTCACTTGATTTCGCTGATACAAGAATGAAAAGATTTAGGTGATTAGTAGGCGGAAGGCTTCCCAAGGTAGATCTGAGATGATCTACCTTTTCTGTTTTTAGTGGGCTTTCTTGAGAGTGAACTTAAATGTGCTGCCCTTCCCTGATTCGCTTTCAATCCAGATGCGTCCGCCGTGGGCCTGAACGATTTCTTTGCAGATCCACAATCCTAAGCCGGAGCCTTTGATATCGCGGGCTTCGCCGGAATCGACGCGGGAGAATTTTTGAAACAGCTTTTCAATCTGCTCGGGAGGAATACCGATTCCCTCATCGGATATCGCCACAAGGATTTCTTCGGGAGGATGGTCATCGACAAGAATATTCACCTTGCCGCCGCGAGGGGAATACTTGACTGCGTTGTTGATTAAGTTCTGCACCACCTGCCGAAGTTTAGGCTGATCTCCCTTAATGAAAATCGCTTCCTGATCGACTTTGTATTCGAGGGCGTGGCGATTCGAGTAGCGCACCATCGACATCGCATCTTGAATCAAGCGCTCGACATTGACGATCTTAAAATAGTAATTCAGTTGGCCGGATTCGATCTTGGTAATCGAGAGCGTATCCTCGGCAAGCTGGTTGAGCCGTGCGGCCTGCTCGGAGATCAGCTTAAGATACTCGTAAACTTGCTTATCGGCTTGCACGGATTCTTTGCGCAGCATCGATTTGCTGGCGAGGATGATGCTTGAGAGCGGCGAGCGGAAATCGTGCGAGACGATGCCGAGGAACTCCGATTTCATCTTATCGAGTTCGGTCAGTTTCATATTCGCCTTGCGCACCTCGTCGTACAACCGCGCGTTTTTGATTGCGCTCCCAAGTTGATCGCACAGAGTTTCCAGAACGACACAATCGGTTTCATCGAAGGCGGAAAGCTTGGTGTCCTCGACGTTCAGCACGCCCAGCACCATATTCTCCACCTTGATCGGCACGGCAAGTTCAGAGCGCGTATTGTGATATGAATAGACGAGGTACCGCGGATCTTTGGTGACATCGTTAACAAGCGCCCTCTCCCCCCTTGCTGCAACCCAACCGCTGACTCCGCTGCCAAACGGCAACCGGTAACCATGCGGCAGGAAATCGATGAAATTGCCCGAGTGGGCCTCAAGAACGAGTTCCGTTTTATCTTCCGAGACGAGGAAGATCGTTACATCGAAATAGTTGAAGCTTTTCTGGATGGCGTTTGCCGCGGCGCTGAGTAATTCTTCAAGAACCAGCTTCTTTGTTAACTGGGCTGCGACCTGATTGATAAGTTCAATTTGCGTAACGCGTTTTTGGGCGTCTTCGAACGTCGCAACATTGCTCAACGCGGTCGTAAGAAACATTGAATAAATCATCGAAACATTCAGGTCTTCATCATGGTACGCGCCTTCATGGTTCGAACCAAAAGCCATCGCTCCGAGAACATCTGCACCGTTTTTGAGCGGCACAATGAGATATGATTTAATGCCGAGGAGTTTAAGCTTTCCCTCGATCGCCTCACAATACGAAGGGCCTGAATCGCCAACGCCGGAGACGGGAGTATGATTTTTGATAACCCAACCAATCATCCC
>DATGFY010000022.1:0-5876 GCA_035308785.1 Bacteroidota bacterium
CGCGCCATAATCGTCCCCGAGACGCTACACTTCGAAACGTGAATCAGTTTCCCCGGCCGTTCAATGTCCGGAACATAATGCGCCGCCCGCGGCCCCAGCGGCACTGCGCCGCCGTAGATCAAATCGACCGAACGGTGCGATTGAAAATAGCGCACCCGTCCGCGGATATGGTTTGGTTTGTACTCGTCGTCCGAATCGATGAACGTGATAAAATCTCCCGAGGCATTCTTCCAGCCGACGTTGCGCGAGCGCGCAAGTCCCTGGTTCGCGTGCCGGAGAAAGATGCATCGCGCATCGCGCTTCGCGATATTCAACAATACTTTCTCAGAACCATCGGTACTGCCGTCATCGACTATAATCAATTCGATGTTGCGATACGATTGCCTCAGCACCGAATCGATCGCGCGCTTCACCAACCGTGCGCGGTTAAACGTGCAGAGAACGATGGATACAAGCGGCGGCGTCATTCACTCGCCCCCATGAGCTGTTTTATTGCATCGATAATAATTTGTGCATCGGCAAGCGGATCGCTTGAGAACGGGTACTTGAATTGATCGGTGATGTGGGTGGTAAGGCGAACAGCGGCGTCGCGGGCCTCTTGAGGGAATGCGTTATCGTCTTTCAGTCCATTCAGCCCGCGCATAAAATGCGATCCCCAAGTCGGGCGGGAATGCTTCGTCAGGAACCAACCAATTGCTTGCCCCGCCGCGCGGCGCGCGCACACCCGTGCCATGCCCATGTTGCCGATTCGCTCGGCCTCACGCCCCATCGCAAATTCGTTGGCGATCTGTTCGAAATAGTAGTCTTTCGTCGGCATAGTCAACTAGTCATTGCGAGCGAAGCGAAGCAATCCCGGAGAGAGTGTGCAAACCCGACCGAGATTGCTTCGTCGCTCCGCTCCTCGCAATGACTAAAAAGGTTAGAATGGATACTCCTTCTCATACCAATGCTTCGTCAAATCCAGCCAGAAAAACAGTCCGCGCCAAGCGCCGTAGTGATTATAAAATTTTTCAATCGTTCGATCGGAAACCTTCCGCCCATCCTTATACATCGTGCTGAATTGCTTCCGGCACCAGCTGTCGATGCCGAGATAATCGTACCGGCCGATCAGTTTCAGAATATTCGCCGCGGCATACGGACCGATGCCTTTCACACCGGTCACCTCGTCGTACAATTCGGGAGTTGGCTTGGTAGATATCCGCCACGATTCCATATCGAGATCCCCGTTCACGATACGGCGAGACAGCTCAAGCAAATATGGCGCGCGGTAGCCCGCCTTGATCTCTTTGCGCAAAAATGCTTCCGTCACCCGGGCAACTGCTTTCGGCGAAGGAAACGTATAGATATCGGCGGCGATCTTCTTCCCCAATTTGCGGCACAGGTTGTTCACCATAATTTTTGTCAGCGCCCAGCTGCAATTGGTCGTGCAGATCATCTTCACCGCGTCCTCGAACACCGATGGCGCTCGGAGCAATCTGCCCGCGCCCGTCTTCGCAGTCCAACGAAAATGAGGATACTTTTTTGACACGCGGTAAAACTCCGAATAGTCTTCATCGAGCCGCAGGCACGATTTCACCTGCCGGAGAATTTCGGATCGGTGCTCCGCAGCCCCCTTCTTTGCATCCACGTCGATCGTGAGCAATTTCTTTTTCGGTTGGCTGATAGAATAAAACACCACTCCGCCCGAGGGCAGTTCGTCGGCGCGTGAAAGGAGAATGCGGTTCTTCTCTGTGGAAAATGGCGGCAGCGACGACCACCCGTGGCTGTAGATCGTCCGGTGAAGATTGAAATCTGCCGGAACACTCAGAGAAAGCTTCATTCCTCGTCTTCAAGTTCGGTGGTTTGGTAGAGCTTGGAGAACTGGGCGAGGATTTTGCGGTTGGTATCGAACTGCTCCAGCAGCCGGAGCATGGCGAGCATTGCTTCGCGCGGCTTCTTCTTGTGGAGCGCGCGCCGCAGCCCCTGGTAGCGCTGCGTTTCCCGCCCGAACAGCAACTCTTCGTGGCGCGTACCGGAATCGGGGATATTGATCGCCGGGAAGATCCGTTCGTTGGCAAGGTCGCGGTTTAAGACGATCTCCATATTGCCCGTGCCTTTGAATTCTTCGAAGATCAAATCGTCCATCCGCGAATTGGTTTGCACCAAAGCCGTCGCTACGATCGTGAGCGATCCGCCTCCTTCCAGAGCGCGCGCGGCGCCGAAGATTCTCTTGGGAATTTCGAGCGCGCGGGAATCCATCCCGCCGGACAGCGTTCTGCCGCTGCTCTGCTGAACGGAATTGAACGCCCTGCCCATCTTCGTGATTGAATCGAGCAGCAGCACGACGTCTCTGCCTGCTTCGGTCTTTCGCCGTGCGTAGGAAAGCACAAGCTGGGCCAACCGGACATGGCTTTCGCGGGCGCTGTCGCTCGAACTTGCAAACACCTCGCCACGGATCGTACGCCGCATATCGGTTACTTCTTCGGGACGCTCATCGACCAGCAGCACAATGAGATCGATTTCGGCGTGGTTTTCCGATATTGATTTCGCCAGCGCCTGCATGAGCATCGTTTTGCCGGAACGCGGCGGTGCGACAATGAGCGCTCGCTGTCCTTTGCCCAGCGGACAGAGCAAATCGACCACGCGCATGGAAGTATCGCCCGGACCGGTGGTCAGGTTGATGCGCTCAAACGGATCGATGGCTGTGCGGTTAGAAAATTCTTCGCACTTCGACCATTCCGCAGGCGTCAACCCATCGACTTTGTCGATGATAACTCTGCCACGATCTTTGCGGTATTCGACCTGGCATCCCTCGCGGAGTTTCCACCGGCGAACGTCTTCAGGCGCTACCCGTGGATCAGAAGGGTGTTTGTCGATTTCAAGCGAAAGTTGGCGGATGAACGCATTGCGGCGCTCGTCGATTTCGAGGATGCCCCGGAGGGAAGAAGATGGCGTATGATTTTCGATGGAATTTAATCCCGAATTTTTTGTATTATTAAAGGAATTAGAAAAGCCCTTGATGGTTGTCATTCTGAGCGTAAGCGAATCCGCCACGGCGGATCACACGCTCAAGTTTACTACCATCGTTCAAAATGGCGGACGGTTTCGTTTTTCTCCGGTGTTGGAGATGCTTCGCAGAGTTTACCCTCGAATGTTTTTATCGAGGGCTCAGCATGACACGTATATAATAATCCTTCAATCGCCTCTTATTCTTGATTACTATGAAATTCGTCAATATTCAATTTCTGATTTTGCGGCTGGCGCTTGCCGTCTTCTTTCTTCATGAGGGAATCGGGAAAATAAGCGACGGCTGGCTGCTGGATTCTGCCCCGCTGGTGAAGCAGCTCAAGTCATTCGATGAAGACGCCGTTGGGTATCACAAGCAGTATCTGGAACGGGTCGCGATCCCGCACGCCAATATCTGGTCGCGCGCTATACCGCTCGGCGAAGCGGCGGTCGGCCTTTCGATGCTGCTCGGGCTGCTGGTTCGCCTCAGCGCGTTTTGTGGGATACTTATGATCCTCAACCTCCACGCCGCAAATGGGTTTCTCTGGTCGTTTCAATTCTTCTTCATTTCGTCGGCGATCATGCTCTTTTCAATTCTGCTTGTCGTCTTAATCGCCGGCGCCGGCCGATGGATGGGGATCGATGCGGTCATCGCGAAGAAAAGGCCGAGAGGGTTCCTCTGGTAATAACCAATGACCAAGCACCAATAATCAAACACGTTCAGATTTTAATCATCCTTCGTCTACGACGACGTGCGAAGGAGCTCCCCCCTCTAGGTGTCATTCCCGCATTCTTCTGGCGGGAATCCAGCGTCGTTTTATTCGGAATAGCGAGACGTAAAGTGACCCGTCATTGCGAGCGGATTTGGCTTCAGCAGGCGACACGCGAAGCAATCCCCTTTTCAGTTTGTCATAACCTAAGAGCCAAGTCATCCTGAGCGATAGCGAAGGATCTCCCACGGTTGTCTTTAACTCCAAAGTCGGAGATCCTTCGCGGAGTTTACCCTCGAATGTTTTTGTCGAGGGCTCAGGATGACAATCTAATGGGACTCGTCATTGCGAGCGTAAGCGAAGCAATCCCGGAGAGCATATGCAATCCCGACCTAGATTGCTTCGCTTACGCTCGCAATGACTAGCTGCTAAAACTCCGGAGGATGATCGATATCCATCTCGATCTTTAACGATTCATTCGCGTAGATCGTCGTTGCTCTGCTCTCGGGAATCTGAACGTCCCAATCGCCCCGGGCGTTCTTGACAACCGAACCCCACAACTTTCGGATCTTCCACGATGTGAACTGCTCCCAGAACACCCACCCGAACCACGCCACTTCCTTATCGATAAAAAACGCAGGCACGCGCTCGCCCGGTTCCACCTTCACCGATTTCACGGTTGCAGGCAGATAGCCGAGCCGTTCTAGCTCTTCAATAAACACCGGGGTAACAGTACTTCCCTCCCACTGAAGTTCATGCCGGATCCGTTTAACGATTTTTCCTTCGATAATCGCCCGCAGCGCCTCGCGCACATCGCCCGAAGCCGCCGGATTCCCTGCAGAACCGCGCATGCAAGAATATAGAGACTGACGGGGTGAAAAGCAAAAGAATGCGAAACCTCATCGGCTCAGGTCATAATAATAGCGCCCCTCTCCTTTTAAGAGAGAGCCCGTCCCGGAATGTTTCTATCCGGGAGGTTGGGGAGAGTTCTCTGACCAGAAGGATTATGTGAACGCCCCCCAATTTGCTCCTCAACCATTCTCTCTCTATCTTGAGATATGGCAACGCACATTGCCCTTGGGATGCTTGGATTAGCAGGGTTTTTCATTTCATTATACTTTACGCTGGTCTATTACGGAATTCTGCAGCCCGACTGGGGATTTATCCCGCGGGTCTGCCGCATGGATAAACAAACATGCGGATCGCTCATCCACACGCGCGAAGCCCGGCTGTTGGGTTTGCCGAACTCTGTCTTCGGAATCGGATTTTACCTGTTCGTGATCGTTACATCGGTCTGCTTTTCCGGAGAAAGCTATGCCATCAGTCTACAAATTTTATTTTGGGCTTCGATTATCGCAGTCGCAATGGGGATCTATCTGACATATTCACTCATGGTCAAACTGCGAACGAAGTGCGTTCTCTGTTTCGCGTCCCATACAATAAATCTTTTGATATTATTGATCCTCTATTTCTCACTTGCTTGACAGAATGGCAACGGGATTCATATACTCGGATAAGTTTCTCGAACACGATACGGGCGCAGGACACCCCGAGCGGCCCGACCGCTTGCGTGCAATCGTCAAGCAACTGCACGATTCCGGCATGTGGAACAAATTGGAGCACCTGCCGTTCTCTCCCGCAACCGAAGATTGGGTCCTAAAAGTTCACACCCACCGCCATGTGAGCTTCGTGAAAAGCTCCGTCCACGCAGGCCACACCGTACTGGATGAAGGCGATACGCATGTCTCCAAAAACTCGTTCGATGTCGCATTATTGGCAATCGGCGGAGTGTTGGCAGCGGTGGATGCTGTCACAACCGGCGCAATGCAGAATGCCTTTTGCGCCGTGCGTCCTCCGGGACATCATGCCGAGCACGACAAGGTTATGGGATTCTGCTTGTTCAACAACGTCGCTATTGCAGCGCGCTACGCACAAGCGAAACATGGGATACATCGCATCGCCATCATCGATTGGGACGTCCACCACGGCAACGGCACGCAGGAGATTTTTTATTCGGATGAATCCGTGCTCTACACCAGCACCCACCAGTATCCGTATTATCCCGGCACAGGCGCGCGCGAGGAACGCGGCAAGGGAAAGGGCGAAGGATTCACATTGAATATCCCCATGTCCGCCGGCAGCGGCGAACCGGAATACCTGAAAGCATTTACGGAAGAGGTC
>DATGFY010000023.1:0-3873 GCA_035308785.1 Bacteroidota bacterium
ATTGCGCCCCTCTCTTGGTTTTCAAGAGAGGGGATGGGGTGAGTTCGACTGAGGTAGGCGACCTCCGCCCGCAGCGGACTGGTCGCCCTACATTTTGACGTGTATTTATTTCATAAGGAGCAACTTCTTCGTTTGGACAAAACTCCCGGCCTCCAAACGATAGAAGTACACTCCGCTTGAAAATCTGCTCGCATCAAAAGAAACAGACTTGTACCCGGCATCCTCAGGTCGATCTACCAATGTGAGAACGGTTTGCCCCAGAACGTTAATGATCGACAAACGCACTTTCGACTGCTGAGGCAGGGCATATGAAATGATTGTAGCAGGATTGAATGGGTTTGGATAATTCTGGGCCAGCATGATCACCGTTGGGATATTCCTACCTGACTGTTTCACGCCTGTGATACCAAATTCCGATAGTGGCCTTCGCCAAACGCCGCTTGCTGTCGCGGCAAAGGCGTTTGCACCTAAGACAATGACATTATTCACGGTGACGTAAGGAAACCCTGTACCCACGGCTGTCCAAGTCGCGCCGATGTCGGTAGAAAGGAATACTCCTCCTCCCCAGGCCGAGGCAAAGAGATCCGTTCCATTGACATACAGTCCTTCGACATCGTTATTCGTCAGTCCAACCCCGGCAGTTCGCCATGTCGGATTTTGAACTGAGGAAACCGAGACACCACCATTATATGACCCTGCAAAGATATTTGTATCGATGACAACGAGCGAATTACCGTTTGAGGAGGGATATCCGAAATCACTCCAACTGACACCGCTATTCGATGATTTGAAAATCTCCCCTGAATAAGCGGCAGCGAATAGAATCGAACCTGCCGCTGCAACCGTTGTAAATCCATTGTTCGCCAAACCTGAATCACTGGCGGTCCAGTGCACACCGTTATCAGTAGAAAGAAAGACGCCGCCATTGCTCGCCGCTATGAGTGCGAGTCCATTTGAAACCAGGGATGAGACCCCGTAATAATGAGGGAAAGCTGAATGGGTCCAGCTAATTCCATTGTCCGTCGAACGAAATATGCCGCTATCGTTCGTACCGGCTAATAAATAGGATCCCGCGGTAAAGACTGCATTGACGTTAAGGCTTGTCAGTCCTGAATCTGCGTCGTGCCAACTCGAACCGTCATCCATTGTATAAAAAAGACCCGTTTCGGTAGTACCTGCGAAAAGTTTGCCTCCAGAAACGGCAACACATCGCACATTTGTATTGGTTAACCCGGAATTCGATTTATTCCAATGTGCTCCAGAATCGGTTGATATATAAACACCGTTGTATCTGGTTCCTGCATATAAATAAGTCATTCCCGAAGTGCTGGCTGATGAAGCCAGGGCATAGATATCATTGTTTGATAAACCGATATTTGCAAGATACCAGTTAGCGCCATTATCCGTAGATTCGTACATGCCCCCATAAGGATAACTATAACCACCGGCATAGATGTTTTGGCCAGATACTAAAAGTGCGTTGACATCCGGCTGATCGATCAAGACCGGGTGCGACTGGATCCACATAGCTCCTTCGTCGGTCGATAAGAATATGCCATTGTCGGTTCCTGCGAGAATTCTTCCGCCAATCGTCGCGAATGAGGTGAGATACGTGGTAGTGAGTCCGGATTCGGACCGTGACCAACTCACTCCATTATCGGTCGATTTAAACGTTCCGACAAAATCGATGCCTGCAAAGACATCAGTTCCGGATACTCCTAATGCTTCAACCAAGAGCTCGCTTCCGGGTCCACCGAGTCCCGAATCTACATGCACCGTACCATCATTTGTCCAACGAAAAACGCCAGCTCCCTGAGTTCCCACGAAGATGTTTGTACCAGATATTGCAAGGGAATTGACAATATAGCCCAAATGTGCGGAGTCACCCCGGGTCCAACTTTTACCACTATCCCTCGATAGATAAATCCAGTTATCAGTTCCAGCAACAATAAACGAATCTGAAACAGCAAATTCTCCCACCCAATCATTTTCGAGTCCTGAACGTACCCACGTCCTTCCATAATCAGTCGATCGGAAAATGCCGTTGTACGTGCCAGCAACAACGTCGCCGCCGGACACCGCCAGACCATTTATGATTCCGCCGCCCGGTCCATTTGTTGGAACCCACTGCGCGACAACAAGGTTACTGGCAAAAATAAAAAAGAATGCGATAGCTTTTAGAAATGATTTCAAAGTCGATCCTCCACGTCGTTCTGAATTAGTCCTTTGATTGAAAATGTACAACTATCTTGTTCCAAAATCAACATGCTCTATCATCCGGCAGCGTATTACCTTTAATGAAAAGACCCTGTCCGCCGCGGGCGGATCCCGCCAGAAGCATGCGGGAATGACACTAGGGGTTTTGACGCTTCCCTATCTCCTAGCACCCATCACCTAACACCCTATAGAAAATAAAAAACCCCGACCGGCGCAAACCAATCGGGGTTGTAAGTACGTATTGCTATTCGGATAAGGCTTAGTACATATCGCCCATACCGCCGCCGCCCGGAGGCATTGGGGGCATTTTCTCTTTCTCGGGCTTCTCGACGATCGTTGCTTCGGTCGTGAGGAGCAGAGAGGCGACGGAGGCCGCGTTTTCGAGCGCAATGCGCGTGACCTTGGTGGGATCGATGACGCCTGCTTCGTACAGTTTTTCCATCTTTTCCGTCAGGGCATTGAATCCGAAATCGTCTTTGCCGTTGCGGACTTCGTTGAGGATCACGGAACCTTCAAGACCGGCATTGGTCACGATCATCCGCAGGGGCTCTTCAAGCGCTTTGCGGATAATTTCGATGCCGATGTTCTGGTCGTCGTTGGTGCCTTTCAGGTTTGCCAGCGCGGGGATTGCGCGGATATACGCAACGCCGCCGCCGGGAACGATGCCTTCTTCCGCCGCCGCTTTGGTGGCATGGAGGGCGTCCTCGACTCGCGCTTTCTTTTCCTTCATTTCGACTTCAGTTGCCGCGCCGACTTTCAGCACTGCAACGCCGCCGGAAAGCTTCGCAAGCCGTTCCTGCAGTTTTTCTTTGTCGTAATCGGAGGTGGTTTTTTCCACCTGCGACTTGATTTCATTGATGCGCTTCTTGATATCGTCTTCTTTGCCCGCGCCTTCAACGATCGTAGTGTTGTCCTTATCGACCGTGACTTTCGCGGCAGAACCCATATAGGAGAGCTGCGCATGTTCGAGCTTGAAGCCCTTCTCTTCGGAAATCACCGTGCCGCCCGTGAGGATGGCGATGTCTTCCAGCATGGCCTTGCGGCGGTCGCCGAATCCCGGCGCCTTTACCGCGCAGACCTTCAGGGTGCCGCGGAGCTTATTCACGACGAGAGTCGCAAGCGCTTCGCCTTCGATATCTTCGGCAATGAGGACGATCGAACGTCCGGCCTGCGCGACTTTTTCGAGCAGCGGAAGGAGATCTTTCATCACGCTGATCTTCTTATCGTGGATCAGGATGAACGGATTTTCGAGCGATGATTCCATCGTATCGGCATCGGTCACGAAATACGGAGAGAGGTAGCCGCGATCGAACTGCATGCCCTCGACCCATTCGACTGCGGTCTCGGTGCCCTTTGCTTCTTCAACGGTGATCACGCCGTCTCTGCCGACTTTCTCCATCGCATTGGCGATGAGATCGCCGATGGTGGGATCGTTATTGGCGGAGATTGCGCCGACCTGGGCGATCTTCTTCTTGTCGTCGCCGACGGTCTTGCTGATCTTCTTGAGCTCTTCGACGATCTTCTTGACGGCAAGATCGATGCCACGCTTGAGATCCATCGGGTTTGCGCCTGCGGTAACGTTCTTCATGCCTTCCCGAACGATGGCCTGCGCAAGAACGGTTGCCGTGGTGGTGCCATCGCCCGCGATATCGGACG
>DATGFY010000024.1:0-3767 GCA_035308785.1 Bacteroidota bacterium
ACCACATCGCATTTGTCTTTCACTAGCCGCCGTACGCCGTGGCCTTCGTTGCCGATGATGAGCGCGACGGGCGAGTTGAAATCCACCTCGTTGTACATCTTGCTGCCTGCAGCGTCTGCGCCGAAAATCCAGAACCCCAGCTTCTTCAGTTCATCGATCGTCTGCGCGACGTTGGTCACTTTGGCGACGAGCATATATTCGCTTGCGCCCGAGGAGGTCTTGACCACGGTTTGGTTCACAGCTGCCGCGTGATGCTTTGGGATGACAACGCCGTGAACGCCGGCCGCTTCGGCGGTGCGGATGAGCGCCCCGAGGTTATGCGGATCTTCAATCTCATCGAGGATCAAAATAAACGGCAGTTCGTTGCGCTGTTTGGCAAGCGCAATAATGTCTTCCACCTCCACGTAGCTCTTCGTCCCGACGATTGCGACGACGCCTTGAGTCGTGGTGTCGCTGACGAGGTCGCGGAAGCGCTGCTTGCCGACTTCGACGACGGGAACGTGGGCCGATTTCGCCATCCCTTTGATCTTTTCGATCTGGTTGCCTTTCACGCCGAAGAGGATGACAATCTTTTCGATCATCCTTCCTGCGCGGAGTGCTTCCATTACGGGCTGACGGCCTGCGATAATATCGGCGGTCGGCTTGCGGTCGTGGACCGTGCGCAGCTGTGGCCGCTCGTCGTTGACTTGTTCCCTTTCTCTGGGTTGGCTGCCTTCTCGAGGTGGACCGCCGGGTCTGGGATTGCCGCCTTCTCTGCGATACCCGCCGTTCCTCGGACGCTCGCCACTCCTGGGATAGCCGCCTTCTCTAGTATGCCCGCCGCCTTTCGGATGTCCGCCGTTTCTGGGTGGACCGCCGGGTCTGGGACGGCCGCCATTGTTATTGCGTCCACCGGGCCGGGTATGGCTTGGGGTATTGCCGCCTTCGTGGTTGCCGAAGTTTTCGCCTGGGATTTCTTCATCGCCCTGGTTCTCGCCGGGCATCGGTACATCGTTCATAGTTTTTCAGTGAGTGGTTAAAACGTGATATTGAAACATCTATCGTCAAACGTTATTACAAGAAAAGGCGCTGTCCGCCGCGGGCGGATCCCGCCAGAAGCACGCGGGAATGACAGTAAACCTTGCTGTTAAAACCGTTTTAAGAAACTTCTATCGCCGAACGTATCTAAAACAAGAGACCCTGGATTCCCGCTAGAAAAATGCGGGAATGACACATTTGGTTTTTCGTGCTCCCCTCTCGGAGCCTGTCCCCGAACGCTCCTGTCGGGGATAAGAGAGGGGTTGGGGGTGAGTTACTCTCGGTACGCTCGCCCTTTGCCACAATCGTACTACTTAAATCTGGCGGCGGAGATTCTTCACTCCGCTTCGCTTCGTTCAGAATGACACCAGTCCATACGGACTGTATCGCGTGTCGCGCTTACGCGCGGGTGCGATTACGAATCGCACGCTACAGGAACTTTATTCTTTCTTTTCCATCGTCCGTCCGACGACAAAGGCGACGATGCCGCCGAGAAACAGGTACAACTCGCCCCATTCATCGCCGTAAATGCCTTGCACCAGCCCGACGATCAACGCGGCGATGGCGCAGGCCTGGAGCGTCTTCGCGATGAAATTTCTCTTCACCGGGCTTACCCAGCGGCTTCAAGCATATTAAGAAGTTTGCCTTCGGGCACCCGGTACTGGAACGCATATTCTTTTTCGATATAGACGACCGGGAAGCGCTCTTTGAACTTCTCAAAATCCTCGTCTCCTTCGTGGAGCTTCACGATTCGAAGTTCGAACGGACGGAGTTTCTGCACCCGCCGGAGTGCGTCTTCGGCTTCCTCGCAGAGGTGGCAGTCTTCCTTCGAATACATTTCAATCAGAATCATGTACTCGCGGGTGCCGCTGCGGGTGTGCGGCTTAGCATGTTCCAGCCGACGAGGCCGATGACAAACATCACCGCTGCAAGCAGTTGCGCCTCGGACAAACCGAACATCAGCCGCGGGTTAAGACGAATGAATTCAACGGCGAACCGCGCCACTGCCGAGAGCATCAGATATACTGTAAAAATTTTACCGTTCGGCCAGTTGTATTTCCGCAAACTCCAGAGGATCACGAAAATTGCGACGCCGAGAATAAACTCATAAATCGGCGCGGGATGCACGCGGATCGTATCAGGCACGACGCCATTCACGCCGTATTTCTTGACGATCTCCGGAAAATCCCGGAACGCCAGCGAGGGCGGATACGTCCCGTTCGAATATATTGCGCCCCACGGCAACGAAGTCGGAACCCCGTAATCGCCATCGCCCGCAAGATGGCATCCCACCCGTGCAACGCCATACGCAAGCGCAATTCCCGGCGCGGCTGCATCGCACACGGCGAGGAACGGCATCTTGTAGCGTTTTGTGTACAGGTAGATCATCGCTGTTGCGAGGAAAAACCCGCCGTACCACGTAAGACCGCCGGGAGAGAACGCCATCCCGATCGGGTCTTTGATAAAATAATCCCAGCTTTCGATTAAGTAGAGAATCTTCGAACCGGCGATGCCGAAGACGACCGCGAACAAGGTGATCGTCCCGCCGGCGTTGGGATCGAGTTTCTTGCGTTTCAGCTCGCTTGTAAGTATTAGGTTCGCGCAGATGAACCCGATGCCGAGCATCAAGCCGAAACTGTAAATCGTGAACGGGCCAATCGAGAAGAGTTTAGGGTACACGACTCACCACTCCTCTTCCCGCGCGACGAATTCAACGTACTTGCCGGTCTCGGCAGGCACCACCGCGATATCGTTTTTTGATACCGTTATGGCGAACGATTTCAGCTCGCGGTCGAGCTTCGAAACAACAATGCGGGAAACGCCCAGAAGATCGGGATATTCTTTCCGGAAAATTGCGGGACCTGCGGAAGGCAGCGTTTTTTGAGAGACTCTCAATCCATGAACATCGAGCAAGAGAACGCTATCCCTGATACTGTCTTGAACAACGATTTCGTACCGAAAGTTGCTGAATTCCTCTACCGTGCGGAGAGCGACCAAAACCACTCTTTTCTTCGTTTGCTCGTTGATTCGATAGGTTACTAAAAGACGGTACTCGACGGGGATGGGAAGCGGTTTTTGTTTCGATTTGGTCACGAATTGCCCCGTTCGGAAGTTAGAGCCGGTCCAAGATCGGAAATCGAGATACTCTTGCTTGCTCCGGTTTTCATATTCTTAAACTCGCACACCCCTTTTTGCAGTTCGTTTGCACCTATCACGGCAACGAATTGAGATCCTTGCCGATCGGCTTCTCGCATTTGCGCTTTCACGCTTCTGCCTAAGAGATCGAACTCGCAATCGATTCCTTTTCGGCGTAAGGACATCCCCTCTTTCAGGGCAAATTCTTTCCCTGCTTCATCGGCGCCTACTATATATATGCGCGGGGCTGTGTCCGCGCCCTGGGGGAGACTCTGTTTCTCAAGCACCATCAGCAGCCGTTCCATGCCCGCAGCAAACCCAACCGAGGGCGTGCGTTTTCCGCCAAGTTCTTCGGCAAGCAGATCGTATCTTCCACCGCCTGCGAGCGCATCTTGCGAGCCCAAATCTTTGCTGACGATTTCGAACGCGGTCTTCGTATAATAATCCAATCCGCGGACAATGGTGCCATCGATCTCAAACGGGACAGCAAAGAGACGCAGCGCTTTTTGGAGATCTTCGAAATGGGTTGCGCATTCGCTGCAGAGATGGTCTTTCATCAACGGCGCGTCTTTGGTGAGTTCCTTGTCCGTTTCGTCTTTGGAATCGAGAATACG
>DATGFY010000025.1:0-9718 GCA_035308785.1 Bacteroidota bacterium
TTTCGCAATCCCGAAATCCATGATCTTCAACTTGCCATCGGCGGTGAGCATGATGTTTTCGGGCTTGATATCGCGGTGAACGATCTGCTTATCGTGCGCCGATTTGAGCCCGAGCGCGATATGCATCGTCCAATCGAGCGCCTGCACAAACGGAATCCCCGCGCCCGATTTCATTTCGTTCATGAAGACCTTCAGCGTTTTCCCGTCGAGGTACTCCATCACGAGGAACGGGCGGCCTTCGTGATCGCCGATTTCATAGATGCCGAGAATGTTGGGGTGGCTGAGCGCGGCAACCGCGCGCGCCTCTTGCAGAAAGCGCGATTGATCCGGCGCCTGCGCAATCGCGGTTTGGCTGAGTAATTTGATTGCGACAAAACGGTCGAGGAGCGTATCCTGGGCTTTGAACACGACGCCCATGCCGCCTTCGCCGAGCTTTTCTAAAATTTTATAATGCGTTATTGTCTGGCCGTCCATTGCGTATGATTATTCTTGACTAATTATGATTGTTTGAGCGACTGCCACGCGGGCATGATTCGCCGCGGCGAACCGCGGCTACCATTATGATTAATGTACGACCCCTGCCGGGGTCGGATTTTCCAATTTTTCCAAAATCTATAAACGTTGGATGCCTACGGCATCCACTTTTCACTTAACTATCACCGCCCGCTTGTCATTCTGAGGAGCGTAGCGACGAAGAATCTCCAGCCTGCAAGTTTAATGTGATGTTTTACAATACAAACAGCCCCTAACTTTACTAACGTGGGAGATGCTTCTCCGCCGCGGCGGATCGTTCAGCATGACACACCCTCCTGCGCACTAGCGTCGGGAAAAACTCTCCGCGCTGATGACTTGATAATGCCCGACCGCTGCGTCATCTGTTGTGGCAACGCGTTTGCTTTCGTTCCGTTCCAATCCCATCTTCCATTGATAGAGATCGGTGAAGGTAGAACTGACAAGACTCATCAGCGTGTGAAACTGCCCGGTCGATTCGTATTCTTCTGCGCTCGCCTGCCCGTCCCAAATCGTTACGGAAAGAATCTCATCAGGATTGCCCGTGCCTTCGGTGAGGTACGCGTACAAGCAGCCCTTCACCTGTTTCAGCGCGGGCAACACCGTTTTTAAATAGATACGCTTATACTCCTCTGCCATGCCGGGCCGGATCTTCGGCGCGACGATGCGGATGTATAACTGTTTGGAAAACGTTCCCTTCGTTGATACATTCTCCGGCTCCGAATCAACTGCATACGATTTGATGACCGGTTCTTCCTCTACGGGAACGTATTCGAGCGTCAAATCTTTCGATAGCTGCATCTTCCATTCGGTCGCCTGAGAGAGCATGGGGCGGAGCTGCTCGCGGAATTTCGCAAACACGTCGCTGTTGCTATAGCGCTCGGCTTCCTCAATTGAATTCCACAGCGTCAGCGAAAGGCACTCGCCGGTGCGGCCTTCTTTCATGACCAAGCTGGCAAAAAGGCATCCGGGCACGGTGCGCAAGGCAGGGATGACGGTTTTGTCGTAGTATTCCTGCACCGGGGCGCTGTGCTCGGGATCGACGTTCATCTGCACCAATCGCATGTACATGGGGTTCCTTTCGATATCCGGGGTGGAACAAGATACTCTTGGGACTGCTTTAATATAGTATAACCCTCGCAACTTTGCTCAGCTGCGCAGCGCAAAACAGCCCGGCGTTTAAATTAGAGAGATTTTGGGGAAGTATCAAATGTGAAGACCCCGCTAGCTAGTCATTGCGAGGAGCTGCTTGCCCGACCCGCTTTTTGGGGCGGGAGCGACGAAGCAATCCCCTAAACAGTTTGCAAAGCCTAGGGGGATTGCTTCGCCCCGCTGAAGCGTGGCTCGCAAGGACTAGAAACTCTGGATTCCCGCGTTCGCGGGAATGACACAGTGTTGAGCAGTTTGTTTCTCTCGCAATTTCTTCATAGAATTGCCTATTCCTAATCTCCTTGAACTTTCTATGACTCTCGCAACTCGTTCTATAATAGTAATCCTGATTATTGTTTCGTTCGCCCATGCGCAAACGGGCGCGCCTATCAGGATCGCGTGCATCGGCAACAGCATTACGTACGGATCGGGCGTACAGGACCGGGATCATTTCAGTTATCCTGCGCAACTTGGGAAAATGCTCGGCCCGCTCGCCGATGTGCGGAACTTCGGCGTGGGCGGCAGAACGATGTTGAAGCATGGCGATTATCCCTACTGGAAAGAACGCGAATTTTCCGAGGCGCTCGCCTTCAATCCCAATATTGTCATCATCAAGCTTGGCACGAACGATTCGAAGCCGTGGAACTGGAAATATGATTACGAGTATCTCCGCGATTACGAAGCGATGGTCGATACGTTCGCTGCGCTGCCGTCGCATCCGGAGATTTATGTGTGCTATCCTGTGCCGGTATTTCAGGATAATTACGGCATCCGCGATTCGATCGTGCGGCTTGCTATTATTCCGAAGGTCGATAGCGTGGCGATGCAGCGTCATGTCAAGATCATCGATCTCTATACGGCGCTGAAACCATACGGCGAGCTGTTCGATGACGGCGTGCATCCGAATGCAGCGGGGGCGAACCTGATGGCGGTGGAAATTTTCAAGCACCTCCTCATGACAAAATTCTTTTCCGGCAAACTACCGCCCTATAAAAATCCATCGCTCTCCGAAACCGAACGCACGGAAGATTTGCTGAAGCGGATGACGCTCGAAGAAAAGATTACGATGCTCGGCGGCAAGGATGGATTTTACATCGCTGCCAACGAACGGCTGGGCATCCCGCGGATTAAGATGGCCGATGGACCGCTCGGCGTGCGCAACTACGGCGAATCGACTGCCTACCCCGGCGGCATTTGCATGGCCGCGGCGTGGGACACTGCGCTCGAACGGGAGGTGGGCAATATGGTCGGCGAGGAAGCGCGCATGAAAGGCGTGCAAATCATCCTCGCGCCCGCGGTCAACATCCACCGCGCGCCGATGTGCGGACGAAATTTCGAATACTTCGGCGAGGACCCGTACCTCGCGGGACAAACTGCCGCTTCGTACATTCGCGGCGTGCAATCGAAAGACGTCATTGCGACGGTGAAGCATTTCGCGATGAATAATCAAGAGTACGACCGGATGACGGTCAGCTCGGATGCTGACGAGCGGACGATGCAGGAGATTTATTTGCCCGCATTCAAAGCCGCGGTCGATGCGCGGGTTGGCTCGGTGATGTGTTCGTATAATCTCATCAACGGCGTCTATGCCGCGAACAATAAACACATCCTCACCGATATTCTCAAAGACCAGTACGGCTTCGACGGTTTCATCATGTCCGATTGGGGCGCAACGCACGATGGCGTCGCCTCCGCCAACGCCGGCCTCGATCTAGAAATGTCGGCTGGCCTCCACATGAATGCCGATACGCTCCTTCCCGCGATCAAAGACGGAAGAATCTCGCAGGCGACGATCGATGATAAGATCCGCCGGATGCTGCGGATCATGTTCCGCTTCGGTTTCCTCGATCACGAACAGGAAGTCTTTGCTCCGTCGGACGATAAGTTATACGAGATGCGTTCTCGCGCAGAACACACCGCGCTTCAGGCAGCGCGGGAAGGAATTGTCCTGTTGAAGAATTCCGGCGCACTTCCGTTGGACCGCTCAACAATCAAGGAAATCGCGCTCTTTGGTCCGAATGCGCATCCCGCAGTGACTGGCGGTGGCGGCAGCTCGCAGATCTCACCGTATCATTCCGTCAGCGTGTTCGAGGGGTTATCGAAAATCGGCGGCAACGGTGTATCGATCAATTATCTCGCGGGGATTCAGGCGCCGAACGATTCGCTCTTCGCGCAATCGCAATTCGTTCAGCCATCGGGTTCGGGGGCGGGACTGCAGGGAGAGTATTTTACAAACATGAAGCTTGAGGGGCCGTCATCGTTCAGCAGAATCGATACAACGATCAATTTTACGTGGACTAACGGCGTGCGCCGAGGATTTCCGTTGGAACGGTATTCCGTTCGGTGGCGCGGAGGAATCGCCGTGCCGAAGGAAGACGATTATATCTTTATCGTGCGGGGCGACGACGGCTACCGGCTCTATCTCGACGATAAACTGATCATCGACGATTGGCGCGATCAGGGAGCGACGACGAACACGGCATCTGTGCATCTCACCGCCGGATCGAACCACGCGGTGAGGTTGGAATATTACCAGAATGGCGGCGATGCAACGGTTTCGTTCGGGTATATGCCGATCTCCAGAATGATCAGCCCGCGCGTTGCCGATGCCGCCTCGCACGCCGATGTTGCCATTGTGTGCGTTGGGTTCAACGCAGAAACGGAAAGCGAGGGTGCGGACCGTACGTTTGCATTGCCGGTCGAGCAGGAACGGCTCATCCGTACAGTCGCTGCGGCGAACAAACGGACAATCGTCCTGCTCAATGCGGGCGGCAACGTGCTGATGACGAACTGGATCGACAACGTTGCAGGGCTGGTGCATTGCTGGTACCCCGGACAAGAAGGCGGCACGGCAATTGCCGAGATTCTTTTCGGCAACGTGAGTCCATCGGGCAAGCTGCCGGTGTCGTTCGAGAAACGGTGGGAAGATAACGCCACCTATGCCAGCTACTACGCCGATTCGACGAAGCATGTGAAATACTCCGAGGGCATCTTCCTCGGCTACCGGCATTTCGATAAAGATAATATCGAGCCGATGTTTCCGTTCGGCTTCGGACTATCGTACACGACCTTTGCATACGATAAACTCTCGGCTACTGAGGATGCCGTTGGGCGGACAAACGTAAGTTTCGAGATCACGAACAGCGGAAAGGTTTCCGGCGATGAAGTAGCGCAAGTCTATGTGCATCAATTAAATTCCAGCGAGCCGCGGCCTCCGAAAGAGCTCAAGGGCTTCGTCCGCGTTTCGCTGAAGCCCGGCGAAACCCAAACCGCACGCGTGGTGCTGCCAAAATCCGCCTTCTCTTTTTTCAGCGCAAAGCAAAACAAGTGGGTTGTGGAGGCGGGGGAGTTTGAGGTAATGGTGGGAGGTTCGTCGAGGGATGTAAGGTTGAGGAAGGTGATTGAAGTGAGTGGTGGCCAATAGCTTACAGACGGCGGAGAGAGTTATAGTCATTGCGAGTCCCGTCCGCTGTTTGGACGGGACGAAGCAATCCCGGTGTCAGTGTGCAATCTTTCTGCCGAACGCACCACCCCTCGGCTTCGCCGTATCCCCTCCTCATAAACGAGGAGGGGAACTATCATCGCTATTCCATTCTGAGTCGATAAATTGACGACAGTCTCTCCCCCTCGTTTATGAGGGGGAGAAACCCGGCGTGAGCCGGGAGAGGGGGTTTTTCGTTCCCACTCCATCGTGGTGGTCAATCGATGGATGACCCTCGGAATTCCATCGAGCACGCCGAAAGTAACTCACCCCGTTTCGCCTTTGGCGAAACCGCCCCTCTCTTACCCTCGACAAAAGCATTCGAGGGTAGACTCCGAGAGGGGCATGGTGTAATCGTATCCGAAAAGCGTGCACAGCCGACCGAGATTGCTTCGTCGCTCCGCTCCTCGCAATGACTAGTAAGCGACCCCCAATTTGATACTCTCCCATAATTCTCCTACATTTCTCAACCGCCCTAATGCATCCTCAACTCTAAACATACGCCATGCACATCTCAACGATAGATTGGGTTATTATTGCCGCGTCGCTCCTCGTTTCGTTCGGGCCGTCGTTCTTTTTCCGAAAACGCGCGGGCAAGAGCACGTCGGAATTTTTCGCCTCGGGCCGCTCGGTGCCGTGGTGGCTCGCGGGACTTTCGATGGTGGCGACGACATTCAGCAGCGATACGCCCAACCTCGTTACCGATATCGTGCGGCGGCAGGGCGTATCGGGCAACTGGGTCTGGTGGGCGTTCGTCCTCACGGGCGTGGCAACGGTGTTTTTCTACGCGCGGCTGTGGCGGCGCTCCGGGGTGATGACCGATCTGGAATTCTACGAGATCCGGTATTCGGGAAAGGCAGCAAGTTTCGTGCGCGGCTTCCGCTCGGTCTATCTCGGGTTGTTCTTCAACTGCATCATCATGGCAACGGTGAACCTCGCGGCGTGCAAGATCGCCGGAGTGCTCTTCGGCATGCCGCGATGGGAAACGCTGATTATTTCGGGAACGCTGAACGTCCTCTTCGCGACGCAATCCGGATTGTGGGGCGTGCTCGTGATCGATATGGTGCAGTTCTTCATCAAAATGACTGCCGTGATCGCCGCGGCATATTTCGCAGTGAATCTTCCGCAGGTCGGCGGCCTCAGCGGACTCGTCACAAAACTTTCCGCGATGAAAGGCCCCAACGGCGTCAACTATCTTAACATCCTCCCCGATTTTACTAACAACTGGGATATTGCCGTCGCGGTCTTCATCATGCCGATCGCGGTTCAATGGTGGGCGGTCTGGTATCCCGGCGCGGAGCCCGGCGGGGGAAGCTACATCGCACAGCGCATGCTGGCCTCGAAATCAGAAAAGGATTCGCTCGGCTCAGTGTTGTTTTTTAATTTGGCGCATTACGTTTTGCGTCCGTGGCCGTGGATTCTTGTCGGGCTCGCATCGATCATCGTCTATCCGCAGTTATCGGATATTCAAACGGCGTTCCCGCACCTCGATCCGCATTTGCTCGGACACGATATTGCCTATCCTGCCATGCTTCGGTTCCTGCCGGTCGGGTTCATCGGCCTGATGGTCGGCGGCCTCATCGCGGCGAACTCCTCGACGATCCTCACGCATCTCAACTGGGGCGCATCGTACCTTGTACACGATTTCTACCGCCGTTTTATCCGCAAAGACCGCGATGAAAAACATTACGTGCTTGCGGGCAGAGTTGTAACGGTGATCCTTTTCTTCTCCGCATCCGGGATGGTCTTCTTGTTGGATACTGCGAAGGATGCGTTCGATATTATTTTGCAGATCGGCGCGGGCACAGGGTTGCTGTACTTGGTGCGGTGGTTCTGGTGGCGAGTCAATGCCTGGTGCGAGGTGACCGCCATGGTCAGTTCGTTCGGGATGTCGATTATCCTGTTGATTCTCAACAAGAACGGGATACAGTTCAGCACACAGGCCGCGTTGTTGATGACCGTGGCGGTGACAACTGTGTGCTGGATCGCCGCGGCATACATTGCGCCGGCGACCGACCGCGCAGTCCTGCTTTCCTTCTATAAGAAAGTCCATCCGAACGGCCCGGGGTGGAAGAAAATCCGCAAGGAAGCGGGCATCCCCGAATCCGAGGCGCGCAGTTCGCGCGAGAATTTTCCGCTTTCGCTTCTCGGTTGGTTCGCCGGTTGCACCACAATTTGGTCGGCGCTATTCACTGTCGGCAACGTCTTGTACGGGAGAATGGGTTATGCTCTCGGACTTGGCGCGGTCTTCCTATTGAGCGGCTCATTACTTATTTACGTCATGAATACCCTCTGGGCTCCAACGGATTCGAAGCCCGCCGAAGTCAATGGCTGAACCAAGCACGGCCGAAACATTGCGCGTTTCAACGCCGGGACGCATTTGTTTATTCGGTGAGCATCAGGATTATCTTCATCTTCCCGTTATCGCGGCGGCGATTTCGCTGCGCATCACTATAAACAAGGATAGTCACGCCGTCCGCCACGGGCGGATTGTTTCGGCATCTACACCGGATAGACCCCGAAACGATCCGCCTCAGGCGGACGGGGTGACGGATGATGTAGGCACCGTCCGCATCCGCATGCCGGATGTAAACTCCGAAGATTCGTTTTCTCTCGGCAAGAATTCCGAACCGATTCCGTACGTCCACGACCGCGACTATCTCCGTAGCGCGGTCAACATTCTTAAACGCAAAGGGTACACCTTCCCGCACGGATTCGATTGCACGGTGCATGGCGAGATTCCCATTGGCGGAGGCGTTTCGAGTTCATCGGCGTTTGTGGTTGCATGGATTGGGTTTCTTGCTTGGGCAAGCGACCGGAACGAAAATTTATCTGCCGATCTCTGTGCGCAGTACGCCGTTGAAGCGGAAGTGAACGAGTTTTCCGAACCCGGAGGGATGATGGATCAATATGCTTCGGCTCTGGGCGGTTTGCTGGCGATGGACTTTCACCCCGGCTTTGCTGCGGAACGGTTGAGCGCAAAACTCGGCGCCTTCGTCCTCGGCGAATCCGGCGAACCGAAGAACACAACATTCGTTCTTGCCAACGTAAAGAACCGCGTACTTGATATTGTGAAGCAATTGACTGCGCGCGATCCGAATTTTTCGTTGCATACCGCAACCCCCGAAAGCATCCAATCGAAAAAAGGCGAGCTCGACGCTGCTTCGTTCGCATTGCTCGAAGGCACGGTGAAAAATCATTTCATTACTCGCGAGGCGCGTGAACTTTGCCGAACGTCTGCAGTCAATAATCTCCGGCTCGGGAAACTCTTGCTAGATCACCAGCAGGTTCTCCGCGACGTGCTGCATATTTCTACGCCGAAGATCGACCGCATGCTCGATGCCGCGATGACCGCAGGCGCGCTCGGCGGGAAGATCACCGGCTCCGGCGGCGGCGGGTGCATGTTCGCGTATGCGCCCGAACATACAGAAGAAGTTGCCGAGGCGATTACGCGTGCGGGGGGAAGAGCGTATGTGGTGAGGGTTTCGGAAGGATTGAGGGTGGAAACCCGTTGACAATACAGGAATGTAGCCGCGGTTCGCCACGGCGAATCACGCCCGCGTGATCGTGGAGCGCAATACTTCGCCTCACGCACCACCCCTGTCCCTTCGGGACATCCCCTCCTCCACAAGGGGGGGAATTGGCGACGCCAGCGGTTTTGTTAGATTTGATTTTGGCTTATTCATAGGAAGTGGTTACATTTCGGTTCGGTTTAGATTGATCAATGCAATAACAAAAACACTTACATAAGAGCGTGAAACTCTGCTTGCTCCACTTGAGAAACTGGCAGTTTTCATACCTCCCAGGGTAAAGCGCTTGTACTTCATTGGGCGCACCTGTTTCGTTTTACCGTAGAGGTATTGTCAGCACCTTCAGGTGGGATGGCGGAATGCTACCCCCTTCTTACTTTCTTAATCGTAAGGCATATCGAATATGAAGATATTGTACATTGCTCTTTCTCTTTTGACTCTATTTATTTCTTGCAGAGATAAGAATCTCAATACGAGTACATCCATGAAAATGGAAATTGAAACTCAAAAACTTCCAGAACCGGCTATCGATCTATTATCATATAAAGATCCCCTTTTATTGTATACCGAAGATCTCAGACCGGTTATAAAATTATCGTTCACTCGTAGTCTAAACTCCTCACTTAGAATAGCCAATGCAAACGGCAGGCAGTTGAAAACAATTCTTCCGGACACAAATGCGACAGTTGAAAATCATGCTATGATCCAAGATTCTGTCTTTGATACATTAAATTGCGCTTTATCATCTCCATTCTATTACAAATACTTCCTATTCGTATCCGCCAAAGGAAAAACATATCTGCATCGCATCGAAAATACTTTTGCTCCATACTGTGATATTCATGTCAAAAATAAGTATCGCTCAGACAAAAACAATGAGAACACATTCGTAGGATCTAAGCTGATAATCACGGGTGAACTAAATATCCCAATAAAAATTGTCAGGTCGGTAATAATAAATGGAAGAAGTGCCAAACTTAATTCCGGTCGAGATCTTTTTGAATGCACATTTTCAATATCAGATTTTGAGGAGCATGAATTTTTAGCA
>DATGFY010000026.1:0-2251 GCA_035308785.1 Bacteroidota bacterium
AATCTACGAAACGCAACCTGAAGGTTGCGACTACCAAAAAATATGATGGAATATCGATGAAGACAATTACCACTTATTTGTTGATTGCTGCATGCTGTTTGGTTTTTACCACGTGCGCGAAGAAGCCGCAGACGCCTGCCACCAAAACCATCGGCGTGACGCTGCTGACGCGCGCGCATGTGTTTTATAAAGACCTCGAAGAAGGTCTGCGTACGGAAGCGGCGAAAGACAGCTTCCAGTTGATCGTGACGGCTGGAGAATTTGATTTGGGAAAACAAACCTCACAGATCGAAGATTTCATTACGCAGAAGGTCGATGCGATTGTGGTCTGTCCCGCGGATTCCCGCGGGATCGGTCCTGCGATTAAGCGCGCCAACGATGCGAAGATCCCGGTCTTTACCGCGGACATCGCTGCGCAAGAGGGCGACATCGTGTGCCACATCGCCTCGGATAATATTGCTGGCGGACGGCTCGCTGGCGAATACATGGCGAAGATTCTCAACGGCAAGGGTACCGTCGCGATCATCGGCGAGCCCACGATTACGAGCGTGCTCGATCGGACGCAGGGGTTCAAAGACGCGATTGCGAAATTCCCCGGCATCACCGTCGTTGCGGAAGTCAATGGCGAAGGCGTGCGAGACAAAGCGCTTTCCGCCGCGGCGGACATTCTGCAGGCGCACCCGGATCTCTCGGGCATTTTCGGCATTAACGACGATTCCGCGCTTGGTGCGCTCGATGCGGCGATGCAGTTCAAACGCAGTTCGCTCTCCATCATCGGGTACGACGCGACGCCTCCGGCCCGCGATGCAATCCTGAAAGGCACGCAATTAAAAGCCGACGTCATCCAGTATCCGCAGAAGATCGGCGAGATCACGATTCAGCAAATCCAGGCCTATTTCTCCGGCGCGCAGGTGCCAAAGAAGATGCCGGTGGATGTTGGCATCGTCGATAAAGATGCACTCAGCCTGAAACAATAATGTGTATTCGTGGTCTGCATTCCATTTCGGTATCCAATAAGTATGTGTCATGCTGAGCGTAGCGAAGCATCTCCGCCGGTGCTCGGAAGCCGGGATTGTAGTGTGCTTGGGCGTTGGAGATTCTTCGCTTCGCTCAGAATGACAAACCGTGCAGGGTTTTCAACGGCCTGTTTTTCTAAAATAAACGAATGCCCTCCCTCCTTGAAATGAAAAATATCGGGAAGAGTTTTCCCGGCGTGAAGGCATTGAAAGACGTTTCGTTTGAACTGCGGAGCGGCGAAGTCCATTGCCTGCTCGGCGAGAACGGCGCAGGAAAATCGACGCTGATGAAAATTCTCTCCGGCGCACACCGCAAAGATTCCGGCGAAATTCTCATCGATGGCGCAAGCATCGAGATTGATTCGCCGGCGAAATCGCAAAAGCTGGGCATCGGGATGATCTACCAGGATTTCAAGCTGGTGCCGGAGCTATCGGTTGCGGAAAATATTCTCCTCGGCAGCGAGCCGAAGAAATCCGGATCGCCCTTTATCGATTTTGCAAAGATGCATGCCACCGCCCGAGCGGCGCTGCAGCAGCTTGGCGAAGAGATCGATACGCGCGCGCCGGTCAGTTCGCTCAGCGTTGCCAAGCGGCAGATCGTTGAAATCGCCAAAGCCATATCTCGCAAGGTCCGCATCCTCGCGATGGATGAACCCTCCGCCCCGCTCACCGATCATGAACTTGCGAATCTGTTCCTCGTTATCAAACGCCTCAAGCAAGAAGGCGTCGGCATCATTTATATTTCGCACCGGCTCGAAGAAGTATTCGAGATCGGCGACCGGTTGACGGTCTTGCGCGATGGAACGCATATCCACACGTGCGTCGTTGCCGAAGCAGACCGTCGCTCGCTGATCCGGTGGATGGTCGGGCGCGAGCTGGAAAACGAATACCCGAAGAGCGACCTGAAACGCGGCGATGAAATTCTCCGGATGGAACATATTTCCGGCGGCATATTAAACGACATCGATCTCACGCTCTACCGCGGTGAGATTCTGGGGCTTGCAGGCCTTGTTGGCGCGGGGCGCAGTGAGCTGGCGCGTTCGATCTTCGGTGCGGATGCGCGAAGCGGAGGATCGATCTATCTTGACGGCAAATCGATTTCGCCGAAATCGCCGGGCGATGCGATCAAGCAAGGCATCGGGCTGCTCACAGAAGACCGGAACAAATACGGCCTTATCATGCAGATGTGTGTGCGCGAAAACATTTCGCTTTCGAATCTCAAAGACGTTCTCCGC
>DATGFY010000027.1:0-5262 GCA_035308785.1 Bacteroidota bacterium
TGATTGGAAGAGCAACTTTACTTCATCGTTAGTGATGTTTTGGAAATTTCTTGCATTATGAACATTGATATGCACTCTTGATTGGTTAACAAGCGTGCCATAAATATTTCCGCCACCCTCGCCGCCAGAAGAGGTCGAATCAGCTATTATTCCCAGTTGGAGTGAATCGATTACCGTCAGCGCAAGTGAGGTATTCAATCGAAGAGTAGCACCTGAGGATACGTCCAAAACGTCTGACGTTCCTTGAAGGGTCAGAACAACTGCCGTAGCTCCGTTGTTGAAGCTCAACAAATTGGTGCCGCCTGTAACCCATAGGTTGCCGACGGTCTGCGAGGTATTGATCGATGGTTGGTTTGATGCCGTACCGTCGAGAACCATCGTATCGAGCGTAGTCTGGATCCCGGTTCTGTTAGGGGTCCAGTTCGCGCCATTTGTCCATGTGGTATCGACCGAACCGTTCCAAACATAATAGTTTGTGTGCCCCTGCCCGAACGCCGCAACTGCCGTAACAAACAGCAGCGCAACGATCAGAAGGACTTTTCGAGATTGTATGATTGTGTTCATAGTTCCTCGTGTAATGGATAGTGAGTGGATTAGTGGGATGACAAATACCGAGCCGGCCGGTGGATTAGTGCAAGCCGTTCGGCTGTTCGTGTCATCTTCCTTTTTTTAATAAAATCATTATTAGTGTTTCGTCATTGCGAGGAGTCCCGACTGACGAAGTCAGAGGGATGACGCGGCAATCTCATTTAACCGGGTATTTCCCGAGTGGAGGGAGATTGCTTCGTCGCTCCGCTCCTCGCAATGACGTTAAAGCGTTACTTCATCATCATAATCTTTTTCGTTGCGGTGAAGCTGCCCGCTCCGCCCGAGGCGGACATCCGCACGAAATACACTCCGCTGGAGGCAGCGACGCCGGTTTCGGCGTTGCCGTTCCATATAATCGAATAAATCCCCGCATCGCGGTTCTCATCGACAAGGGTGGCGACCTTCTGGCCGAGGACATTATACACGGCAACCTGCAAATGCGCGGCAGTGTGCAAACCCACTTCGATGGTCGTCGAAGGGTTGAACGGGTTCGGATAATTCTGCGCGAGGTAGAACGTCTGCGGTACGTTGCGTCCGCCGACATTCAACGAAAGCGCTCCGCTCCCCTGCGCGATGCTGAGAACCTGGCTGCCCGCGCCTTTGAGATCAATCGATTTCGAAGGCTTGCCCTTCTGCATTGCATCGAGAGAGAATTTTGTCATCCGATCGACAATGTTCCACGATACGGTCACCGGTCCGGTGAACTGCGCGGCATTGATGCCGAATGCCTTGGCGGTCTTCATGCCGCCGGTGTAGGTTTCCAGGATGCGCCCGGAGGCAAAGCGAACGTCGAATCCCGCGTTTGCAAATACCGGAGGCATTTCGTAATCGGCGAGGTTGATGGCGTTGTGGTTATCTTCATCGAAATACAGCGTCTGGCTGTTGCCGCTGACGTCTTTGATCGTGATCGAATTGCCCTTCTCCAGCGCAAGGGCCTTCGGAGTGGATGCGCCGCCGGAATTTTCGATCATTGTCCCGACGCTGTCCGATTTCACCCAATAGCCAAAGGACGGATCGAGGGTTGTCGAGGGATGGTACCCGTGACTATAGTAGAAGAACTGACCGAGATGATTGCCGGACGGCGACGCCGTTACCGACGTAGTGGCAATCGAGCTGCCGAGCGAACCGACCATGTTCCAACCGCGAACAAGCGCAATCGTATCGACCGTCATCGGAAGACCTACTTGCAGAATCGTCCGAGCCGTGGAGAATTTGATCCAGTACCCTACGCCGTTTGCCAGCGTTGATTGCGGCGAGTAGCCGCCGACGTAGGCGAATGCGTTGGTCAGCGAGCCGGGGTAGATCGAAGTCACCGAATAACCGGTTGAGGCGGGCGTTTGAATGCGCGGAACAGAAACAAGATTCCATCCTGCGTTATAATTGTACGGATCACCGACCGAGAAATCGGAATTTCGTCGCGGGACAATTTTATAAGCGCCGTAACTGAACCATCCGATTCCGGTTAACGTATCGATCTTATCGCCTACATGAAGGATCGTTTTCCCTTGCGAGGTATCGGCAATCTGATTCGAATACGAGTTAATGCCGTCTTGCCGTACGCGCATCGGTCCGCTTCCGTCATCGATTTGATATTCGCTAGGATCTGAGAAGTATGGGGAGACGGAGGTAACAGTCGCATTAATGATACGGATAAGGACGCCTTCATACGGCTCTGCAACGGGATCTCCATCGCCGCGATTTCCGAATGTTCCGGTAGTTACGACAACAGGGGCCGGCAAGGGCCGATTATGGGAAATCACGGTAAAGGCCGAATCTCTTAGTTGGGTAACGGTTCCGGAACCGCCCTCAGAGGGTTCTTCGATTTTTCCGACGACCGTAACACTGTCGCCAAGTTTCAATGAGTCAAGCGGCGGTTGTATTGACGTATCTTTAACCACCCAGATGCCGTTCCACGGGCCGGTGCCATTTTGGATATACCACGATGTCGTTCCGGCGCCCGCGAGGAGAAGGGATGCATTCTCATTAATTTCGGAATCGCTTGCAGTGACAACCCCGGTCAGCGTTGTCTTGCCGCCGATATACGCGCTCAAACCGTTGGTGTACGGAGTGTATTGCGCTTCGTGAATCGTCAGGTTCGTATTGGTCTGGACATTGTAAAAGAATAGCCCCTTCGTAGAATCGAGCGAATTCTGCCGGCTTGCATTCGCGAGTATCGTCGCATTGCCGGCGGTATCGAGAGCTTTGATGAAGTAACGCACGTTGGTGCCTGCCGGGTATGGATTGTTATCCTGATCCTCAATAGTCGCAGTATAAAAGCTATCGGCCGTTGCGAGCGTCATCGGGAACCCGGTGAACGCGGCGCCATTAATGCTTGCATACAGTGTTGCGCTGCCGATTGGGAATCCTCCTGTAATTTTTTCGACTTTTGCTTCAACAGTAACGAGATCGCTGCCGGTGGGAATAACCGGCGTTCGGCTGTGTGAAGTCACCGAAGGCAGGCTCACGCCATAGACAACATCTCCCGGATTTAAGGGACAAATGCGGTAGCCGCGAGGGTTCTCTTGTCCCGATGAAGGAAAGATCGAACCGCGAATCGTATCGATCACTGCACCCACCGGCGGCGGACGATAGAGCGAATCCCCGGAACCGCCGGTGTTCCCAAGGGTAAAGAAGAACGAGACGTCGTAATCGCTCAAATAATTTCCCGCCGAATCGGTCACCTGGAAAGTTCCGCGCGTTGCGTTGACTTCACCGGTCACCAACAGGTGATGGAATTCCACGAAACTGGTGTTGTACTGTTCGCCCTGCGGGTAATTGATTTTGCCGCCCTGGTATTGGCCCTGATAAAATTGTCCTACGGTAACTACAGTCGGCTTGGGTATCGAATTATTTTCCGAAATAATATTAATCGCATCGCCGGGAATCGGTGCCGGCTCTTTCGCGATGCACAGTGTTTGGCCAGACGTCGGGAATACATTCATGACAACAGTCATCCGAATGATATCGCCGACTTGCGGATTGTTAAATCCATCGAGGCGGGCATTAGCTGTATCGGAAACACGGATGAACATACCGTTCCATTCATTCGCGGTTGTTCCGGTATCGTGCAGCATCATTGTCCAACCGTTGGCAGTATAAATGATGCCATGATGAGGAGGATCGCCTGCGCTCGGAATTACGACCAAGCCCACAATAACAATAGTATCGCCAAGGTACGCACCGCCCACAGTCGGGTAGGCGTTTTGTTTCGTATAAGCGGTGTTGAGACTATCTGGGGTGACGAACATTGCGTCGTGAATGCGAACGAGGGGATACGAACTTGTCTTGCGGGTGAGCCGGTTATAAACCGGGACCATTTGGTGCTGCTTTTTGTCTGCCGCGAGAGCGGGAACGAGGAATGTAAAGGCAAAGAACAGTATTACCAATTGCTTCATGCGTAGCTCCTAGAATGAATCGTTTGAATCATGAGTTTTCGATGTGAACGTTCGGGCGGTTATCGTTTGAACGCGGGGGCGCTCTATCCTATTACACCACTTAAAGTACCGACAATATACATTTTTTTTATTTTCGCAATATAATCTTGTTATGAAGAAATTTTAACCAAAAGGTAAATTGAATTGGCCTTCATTTGACCTTGTTTCACCGATTGTTGCGGTCTGTGCCGGGGGTGCATAATTGGCATTTTAGGCGACTAAAAACAGGTCGTTTGAGATGAAAGCCGGAACCGGCGAACGAGCCTGTTGCCCGTATCGGAGATATACAACGTACAGTCGCTGGAAAATGCGATCCCTCTCGGATGATTTAGCCCGGGAAGGTCGTTCTGCGCCGTTAGCGTCTTGCCGAACGATTCGGATTTGTACTTTCCAAGATACGTGAATTTCGAAACGCTGTCAAGCATTTCATCCAAAATAAATACCTCCCGCTTTCTTCTGTCGTATGCCACACCGATAGCATTAGAGTAACGGTACGGTGCGATGAAATCGGTTCCGCGCTGGTTTGGATCGGATGGATCGAATTTCGGCAGCCAACCTTCAAAATTGTTATTAAACGTGTAAAGCATCCAGATCGCCCCAAATGTCACCTCGTTGGTCGTTTGCGTTGCAACAAAATCGTATAGCGATGGGAAGACGTAAATGCTTGTTAAATGGCGAACATCGGTAATGGAGGTTCCGCCTGACGGGCGGGTAACAACGTCTGTGACCGGAGAAACGAGTGTATCACCCCCCCGAAAGCGCAGCAAGCGCGAATCGGGATCAACAAAGCTCGAGTTATCGGGGCCATCGCGCGTAACCAAGTATTCGCCATCGGGAAGAAAGCCAATTCCCGTAAAACGGCGTCCGGGATGGCCGGGTTCGCTCCAAACTACTTTCATTGGTGCGGCAGCCAGATCATGATTATAAAAGATCGAGGTATCCCGCCGGAGCGTATCGATCTTGGTTCCCCCGCTTGGGTTCTGGACGGTATCGAATCCAACAACATAACTCGTATCAAGGCGCGCGAGGGAGATCCGGTATATCGCCCCGATCGTATCGGTGCCATTGGGCGCAATTGCTTCGCCGCCGACATACAAATCCAGTTTGAAATTCTGCGCAAGCGAAATCGGGTGTGGAATCGATCGTTTGTAGAGCACTCTCCCGCCGCCATCGAGCATGATCACCTCATTGGCCGCATAATCGCAGACATAAATGAGCTGGTCATTTCCGATCATAATGG
>DATGFY010000028.1:0-3843 GCA_035308785.1 Bacteroidota bacterium
AGTGGTATTTCAATCCTTCGATCTCGGGAACGATTAGCTTGGAGAGCTACTTCATAAATGGTTACTACACAGTTTGGTGGCTACTTTGCGCTCTTTCTGCCATCGCATTATTTGTTTCAAGGAGTAGTGACGAGCGACGATTTGGCCCGAGACAACAATTCGGATCATTGCTCATTTTTTCAGCTATATACGTACAGATTCTACATGTATTCGGCGCTCCCGATATGCCGTGGTATATCTTTACTTTTTTTTACTCTTCCGAATTGCTTGTGTTTTTTCTAATCTTTCACTTCTGGGAACACAAGAAAAATCTAATCTCGATTTCTCTGTGCATCGTCGCATTCGCAGCATCGTCTCTTGCTTGCTACAACTTTATCGACACGCGGTTGGTTCAACGGTTCCAGGCTTCGGGAAAAATTGAGTTCTCACGCCTTGGGAACAACGATCGACGCGAGAGAATTGGGCTTTGGTTGAACAAGAACTTCCAAGACATATCATCGAAAAAAATTCTTCTGTACGAAGCTGGAAAGGTTCCTTATTACTCCGGAGCGAAATGTTATGACCTTTTGGGCCTCGTGACAAAAGAGTCTTTCCAAAACTTAAGAAATGGAGATATGTTACAGACCTTGCTAGACATCAAGCCCGACCTTGTTGTGGGTGACAAAAATCCCGAGTATTATCCAATGTCATTCCTGAAATCTCCTTACTTCGGCAACCATTATCGCATGATATTTGAGATCGATGGGTATTGCGTCTGGTCAAGGATTTAGTGAACTAGTCCTACCAATTTCGAACACACGTAATATCAATCTCGTATTTGGCTGAACTCGGAGAGCCGGTGACGGTTGTAGAGTAACGAACAGAACTGCTAGATACCGGTTTATTGTGGACGGGGATGACTATTGTAGCATAGTTGTTCGTCGAATTGAAGGCAACACTGCTTGATGTTGTGGATTTCGTATTGTTGTCCCAATCAATTTTTGCAGTCACCGAGGCTCCACTCCCATCCGAAGTCGTACAGAATATGTAAACCCAAACCATATACATGCCATCCGCTCCTGTATTATTAAGATTTGTGGCAGTAATATTTGAGCTGTTATTAGATGAAGATACCGTATCGGTTTGAGAAGGGTAGCCGAATCCCTCCAACGAGATGTTGTTGCTCTTAACGGGTATGCCAGATGAATTCAATTGAAATTGGTTCGACGTCCCGACGTTAAACATGCTTGGTGAGGTTGACGCTCCAATCGATAGATTCCCAGTGTTATGCAAGGTCATTGCAACCGATCGAGTCGTGGATCCATTTGGAGTTACACTCCACTCAATTCGAGTTCCGTTGTTGCCTACACTCCATGTAGTATCTGACTTCAAGTCCATCGACGCTTTGTTCGCGCTTGAAGCAGTGTCATAACCCGCTCCGGCTACAGAAACCAATGTCGCGTTTGTAGGAGTACTTGTTGGGGAACTCGACGATCCGCCGACATTTTTCCCTTGATAAACGGGCGACGTCGAAGATCCTCCGTAGGTATCAATTTCTATCCGTTCCTTGTTTGTACTGCCTGTAAGAATAAGGGTTCCACTCCCCGCCGCCCCTCCATTCATCGCGCTGGAAATCGTGATCGGGTTGGCGGGGGAGTTGGTGCCGATGCCGAGCCGGTTGTTGGTGCTGTCGTAAAACAAATTCGCGTTGCTTTGGCGGTAGATGCCGCTACTGCCCGCATATACTAGAGACCCGGCGGTGAATTGCGTGCTCGTACCGGTGCCGCCGTGGGTGACGTCGATCATAGAGCCGTTCCATGTGCCGGAGGTGACGGTTTGTCCGCCGTCAACGGTCATCAGCGTGCCGCTGGCGTTGGGGAGATAGAGCGTCCGGTTTGCCGAAAGGGAGGCCGGAGTGAACAACACGTTATTGCTGCTGCCCGCGTCCTCAAAATAAATGCCGCCGCTTGCGCTGTGCGAAAGCCCGAGCGTGAGCGCGCCCTGGATCGCGTTCGCCTGCGTGAAGACGTTCGGCGTATCGCGGTAGGCGACATCGGATGGCAGAAAGGCGGCGTTCACGGTCGCCCACCCGAGCGCGCCGCTGCCGTCGGTCTTCAACACCTGGTTGCTTGTGCCGTCGCCCGAGGGCAGCACCCACGCCAGCGATGACGGAATGTTATCCGGCGCCTTAAAGCCGACGTAATTCGTGCCGTTCGCCGCAAGCTCCACAAACCCCAGCGAACCCGTGTTGCCCGCCGAGGTCCCGTACGGAAAGACCGCCATGCCGGGATTTGCGCTCGTCGGGTAGGCATACACCGCCCGCGTGCCGAACTGCCCGTTCTCCGCCCAGTAGTTGAACGCACTATTATAGAGCCAGAACTTGCTCAGAAGGCCCGAATTCCGCGCGGTAAGGTCGATCGCGTTGGCGGATGCGTCGCTATTTATGGAGAACGCCGTACCGGTCAGCGATCCGGCCGAAAGGAGGGAGCCCGAAGCGAATAGCGCACCATTGAAGGCGAAGTTCGTGCCCGAGGTATCCTGGATGATCCCGCCGTTCTTGAACCGCACGTATCCGATGCCGCGGAGAGAATCGTTCGCGTAATCGAACCAGCGCGTCCAGAACCGCTCGCTGCGGAGCGAGATGCCGTTGATCCCCGCGTTTGAGACCGAGGTATCGGTCGTGCTTCCGGCGTGGAGTATATCGTTCGCGTTCCATAACGGAAAGCTGTACACCGATGTGCGCGATTGCGGGAAGGCGAGTGTACCGGAAAGTATAACGAGAAAAGTAAGGACAAGAATTTTTTTCATGTTTGAACCTTAAGTTGTATCGATGTGATGATGGAAGCTTTAGAGAAGAGATTTGAACCGCTGATTCCGCCAAGAAGATGGCGGAGATGATTTATGTGCCTGCCCGCCGGTCAGGCGGGATGACGCTGATACAAGCGCTCATGCGTGAACTGTTTCCCCTCCTTGTGGAAGAGGGGATTAAGGGGTGGTGCAAGTAGCGCGAATGACACAACAGTGAGATTGCCGCCCTCCAAGAAAACGGCGGGCAAGCGCGTGGCATCTCCCGCCCCGGCGGGTAAAGCTAATGCCAATCCGCCGTGGCGGACGCTCGCAATGACGGATTCTTTGAGGGCGGGAATGACATGGTTTTCGTAACTGGTCACTGGCCACTAACCACTCGTCACTGCTTTATTCACCCTCCAATTGCTGTTGAGTCAAGATGGCTTACGTCGAGTTGGGATTGCGCGCTGGTCGGGACATATTCCCGCTCGCGGCGCAGGGTTGTTTCGGCGAAGCTAAGCGAAACGGCGGGCGCGGCGCCAACGTTGTTCTGGAATTTCCACGCGATCTCTTTATCGAGGCCAACCACGTTGTACACCTTGCCGTAGATCGAATCGATGCCGGTGGTATCGATCTGCTTATTCTTCCAGAGGCAGAAATCACGGAGCCATGCCCGTTTTGCAGGATCTGCCACGACTCCGAAGTTGATCTCAAGTTTGTGCAGATAGCCGAACGCCGCATCGCCGCGGTTGCCGCCGGCGAAGGAGAAATTTTTCTTTTTGAGAAGCGCGCTCGATTCATCGACGAGATTCACGAGGTATGTCCCGATAGCGGAATCGTCGCCGGAGTAGATTGGCTTGAGCACGCGCGTCGAGCCGTCATCGCCGACGGTGCTCAGCGATTGATCGATGAATTCCATCGTGAATCCGTTGGCGAAACTTTGCCCGTCGATGAACTCGAACTTCAGATCGTCGGCGACCAATGAGATCGAGCGGCCCTCGGCATTAAACGTCACCGTGCGGTTCATCCCGATGGCGAAGCCGTACAGAAAGTAGAGCGAGAAATGCCCGTAGGCGA